>NZ_CCBH010000058.1:0-14813 GCF_001368935.1 Novosphingobium sp. KN65.2 | reverse complement strand
TTTTCCATGTCTTAGTTGCAAACCCGACTTGGCGTACCGATCAGCCGGGGAGGGCGCTCAGGCGTCCTTGAGGAGAAATACCGGCCGCTTGTAAGTGAGCTGCAGCAGGTTGCCCGGGACGAAGGCCAGATAATCCGGCGCGTCGTAAGTTACCTTGATCTGCATCTCGAGCGCATCGGTGATCCGGCTCGTCTGGGACGTAACGGTAATGCCGAGACGGTCGGTGTTGAGGTTGTAGCGCGAGCCGACCCCGCGTGAGCGCATCCACGTTGAGATCAGGTCGGCCTGGCTGGCATGGCCGCGCTGATACTCAACCACTGCAAATCGCGCGCCGTCCGAGGCGAGATTGCGGATCGCGTTCCAGTTCTGGATCTGCATCCCGATCTGGAGCACGCCGATCAGCAATGTGAAGAAGAGCGGCGCCAGGAGTGCGAACTCGACCAGAACGCCGCCTCGCTCGTCGCGGGTGAAACGTCCAGGACGCGGTTGTTTGAGGATACTGCTCATCACTGCACCTGAATCGTGCGTTCGACACGATAGTTGAGGGCCTTGCCAACCCCGAAGCGGGTCCAGATCGGCGTATAGGTATCGGTCACGTCGAGCAGGACATACTGGTAGATCGGCTGATCGGTGTCACAGGTCGAGGCGTCCGTGGTCAGCTGGCTGGAGAGGTTGCAGCGGAAGCGTTGCTGCAGCGTCACCTCGTTGTCGGCAAGACCGAGCGAGTCCTTGATGACGCTTTTCATCGTGTCCGAAGATGTGCCCGATCCGGCCGCCGCTGCCAACACGATGCCTTCGGCCTCGCTTGCCGCGCTCTGCAATTCCTGCTGGCGCGAGACGATGCGACCAACCTCGAAGGTGCCGAGCGCCATCAGCACGATTACCGGCGCGACGATGGCCGTTTCGATTGCCATCACGCCTTGCAGGTCGCGAACCATGCGGCGCAATCCTTGAACGATCATGCCACGAGCCTCACGATGGGAGTGGACATCCCGAGAACCGAGCTGTCCTCATAGTCGCACAGGGTGCGCAGATAGGCGCTGCCGCGAATGTCGAGCGTATAGGCCGAGATCTGGAAGCACAGCTTGCTGGTCGTTCCGGAATCGCCGTTGATCTGCACGTCGCCGTTGGGCAGGTACAGGACGCCTTCGATATTGAGGTTGGTATTGCCGTTGATCTGGTGCGCGGCAGGCTCGGTTTCGTCCGTCTTGTCTTCCATGAAGAGCATCTGCGAGAGGCGATCTGCGTCGGCCGCATAAGGCGTGCTCTGGAAGTCTGCAGCCTGCATCGGCGTCAGCGTGATCGAGCCCGTTGCACCTTCGCCGCCGAGCTTGATCTTCGCGCCCTTGCGCAGCACGAACAGTACGTTCTTGCCGACGACCGTCGCATTCGTGGACAGGTCCAGCGTGCCGCCGTCGATGAAATAGATGCCGGAATTGAAGGTCGTGGCGCACTTCGCGATGTAGCCGCCGGTGTACTTGCCGGGGAAAAGGTTGGCGATCGCCTTGTTGCCGTTACCTTCGCAATACTTCGCCTTTGTCTGGTCCTTGGTGCTGGAGTCCGGCTCCGGGATCGGAATGTCGGAATAGACGTCGGACAGGCCCGTCGCGTTTTCGGTGACTGTGCCGCTCAGGCTTTCAGGCACGTCCACCGTGCCGCAGGCTGCAATCGAGGTGGTCTCCACCGTGGCGCTGCCGTCGATGGTGATGGCATCGTCGCTGCACGAAAGGGCGCCGAGCCCGCAATTGGCGATGACGTGGGCGTTGCCGCCGATCTGGAAGGTCGTGCCGTCCTGCTTCAGGGTGATCAGGCAGGCGTGGAACTTGTTGCCTTCCTTGAACCGGGCCTGTGCGCGCGCCATTACGGTTGCAGACTGGTTGAGCAGCAAGCCGGTGAAAGGCAGCTTCTTGGTGGCCGTGGCCGTCACCAGTACGCTGTTTGCTACACCGCCATCGAAGTTCGCCAGCGTGATCGTTGGCGCGCTGGCGAACGAAGCGGTGATCTTCTGGTTGGCGTTGAATTCCTGCTTGGCCCGCGTCTCGTAGTCGGCGTCGTCGCTGTAGGCGAGGGCCCATGCGCCGCCGATTGCGGCCTGGTCGACCGAGTGCTGCAACTCGCGCTGCCACATGTACCATTGCGCCGTGTCCACGCCATAGCCCATGGCGCCGATGAGGGCAGGCATACCGATGGCCACCATCATCATGGCGTTGCCGCTCCTTGCGGAGATCAGGCCCTTCATCAGGCTGCGGATACGTCGGAACATGGGATATATCCTCAAGGCGCCTCAATCCAATATTCACTATCTGACCCCAACGGGGTTGGCGTTAAATGAAACATTTTAGTTAATTGATGTTAAATCGCGTTGCATTTCGGTGCCCTTGCACATCCGGCCTCGACGGTTAGAGAGGCGCGGTGACCGAAGATTCCCCCCAAAGAGCGATGTCCAAAAACGACATCGAAGAGGCCTTGCTTGCCACTCTGCCGCTGAGCCAGAGGCTGGCGCTCGCCTACGCCCCTTCCGCTGCGCGCCTGCCCACGCTTGCGGTCTTTGCTCTCGATACGCGACTGGCCGGATTGCTGCGCCATTCGAAGGAACCGATGCTGGCCCAGCTGCGCCTCGCCTGGTGGCGCGAGAGCCTTGAGCGCGATGCATCCGAATGGCCCGCGGGAGAACCCTTGCTGGCAGCGCTGCGGAGCTGGAACGGGCAGCACAAGGCGCTCTCTGCACTCGTCGATGGCTGGGAAGCCCTGACGGGTGCTGCGCCCTTGCCGCCCGAAGCGCTGGCTCAAATGGTAGAGGGGCGCGGAGCTGCATTTGGCGCGTTGGCATCGGCGCTAGGCAGACCAGAAGAGGCGCAGGCTGCGGCGACAATCGGCCGGAAATGGGCCATGACGGATCTCGCCACTCGCCTGCGCGACAAGAATGAGAGCGAGGCCGTGCGGGTTATGATCGCAGCAGATGATCGGCGCCGACCGCGCGTTTCGCGGTCGCTGCGTCCGTTGCTCGTCCTGCATGGACTGGCGCAGACCCGTCTGGCCAGGGGCGCCGAGAAGGGCGCACAGTCGCCTGCCGCCCTGCTCAAGGCCATGCGGCTCGGTATCCTCGGCTTCTGACCTCCTGACCACATTGTAATTTCAAAGGCGGAGAACACCGCACTAGGCATCGCGGCGTAATGCAGAGGCGCGCGTGAACAGATTGGTGCTCGGTGCTCTGGCGGCGCTGGTGCTCGCCTCGCTCGGCCTGTTCTGGATGCAGGGCCGCGCCGAAGTGGAGGAGGGGGCTCCCCCGCCGGAGGAAGCGTCGGCGGAACCCGACGAATTTCCCAGCGCTTCGATCGAGGATCTCGTCGGACCGGAGCCACCCGAGGCCACCGAACTCAGTCGCGAGCAGCAGCGCTTTGGCCGCTACGATCGCGACAGTGACGGGCGTATCACCCGCAACGAGATGCTATCGACGCGCACATCGGGTTTCCGCAGTCTCGACAAGGACGGCAACAACCTGCTCACCTTCGAGGAATGGGCGGTCACCACGGTCGACAAGTTCGATCATGCCGACGTCAATGGCGACGACTGGCTGACACCCGAGGAGTTTCGTCGCACGGCACCGCCGCGCAAACCCAAGCCCAAGCCGCGCTGCTCGTGCTGACCCGTCTCAGGCCGCCGGGGACAGGGTCTGCAGCCAGGTTCCGATGTCTTCCTTGGCCCGCGAGGTATAGGCTTCCTTGCGCTGCTTCTTCCTGACGTCGTGAAGTGGCGGGAACAGCCCGAAATTGACGTTCATCGGCTGATAACTCTCCGCCTCGGCATCGCCGGTAATGTGGGAGAGCAGGGCGCCCATCGCCGTCGTCGCCGGAGGTCCCTGCCAATCGAGGCCACGCAGTTCGGCTGCGGTCATCAGGCCGGCCATCAGGCCGACTGCGGCGCTCTCGACATATCCCTCGCAGCCGGTGATCTGGCCGGCAAAGCGCACGTGCGGCGCGCTCTTGAGGCGTAACTGGCGGTCGAGCAGGATCGGCGAGTTGAGGAAGGTATTGCGGTGCAGGCCGCCAAGGCGCGCAAATTCGGCGTTCTCGAGACCGGGAATGGTGCGGAACAGGCGGACCTGCTCGGCATGTTTGAGCTTGGTCTGGAAACCGACCATGTTCCACAGCGTGCCGAGCTTGTTGTCCTGCCGCAATTGGACGACGGCATAGGCCCAGCGCCCATTGGGATGCTCTTCGGTCGCCCAGTGCGGGTTGTCGAGCCCTACCGGCTTCATCGGTCCGAAGCGCAGGGTGTCGACGCCGCGTTCGGCCATGACTTCGATCGGCATGCAGCCGTCGAAGTAGGGAGTGTTCGCCTCCCACTCCTTGAACGCGGTCTTTTCGCCATCGATGAGGGCCTGATGGAAAGCCAGGTACTGGTCCTTGTCCATCGGGCAGTTGATGTAGTCCTTGGCCTCACCGCCGAACTTGGACGGCTTGTCCCAGCGCGATGCTTTCCAGCAAATGTCCATGTCGATCGTGTCGTGGTAGACAATCGGGGCAATGGCATCGAAGAACGCGAGGCTGTCCGAACCCGTGGCCTTGCCGATGCTGCCGGCAAGCGCTTCGGCGGTCAGCGGGCCGGTGGCGATGATTGTCAGGCCGCTTTCGGGCAGGGTGTCGATCCGCTCTCGCACGATGTCGAGCGTCGGCAGCGATTGCAGGCGCGCCTCGACTTCGGCGGAGAACACTTCGCGATCGACGGCCAGCGCAGATCCGGCAGGCACCTGCGCACAGGCAGCAGCCGCCATGATCACCGAATCGCAGCGGCGCATCTCGTGATGAAGCAGGCCGACTGCATTCTTCTCGTCGTCGTCGGAGCGGAAGGAATTGGAGCAGACCATCTCGGCAAGGCCGTCGGTTTGGTGCGCCGGGCTCCGTTCGCCCGTGCCGCGCATTTCGGACAGGCGCACGCGAAGGCCGCGCCGGGCGAGTTGCCAGGCCGCTTCGCTGCCTGCGAGGCCGCCGCCGATAATGTGAACGTCGTAACCGGGTTGTGCTGTCATGGGCAAAGGCCCCTAGCGGCTCTTTGCGCGCAGCGAAAGGGAATGCAGATTTGGCGCGGCGATCCGAGAGGGATTGCATGAAGTGCCAAAACCGTGACAAGCGCAGTCGACGAATTTGATCCCGGATTGGAAGACCCAGAGAATGCCAAGGCGCGCACTGATCGAAAGAAGGCCCTGGCTCCTGGGCAGCGTGCTTGCTGCGCTGGCCTTCATATGGTTGGAAAACAGCCGTTTCCCGGGCCTTTACCTGCTCGGCCTCCAAGCGGCCCCGCTGCTGTTGCTCGCGGTCTACGCTGTCCTGCGTCATCGCGGAAACGATACGCGGATGTTGGCTGGCCTGCGAGGGGATCGGCACGGCGCTCTACGACTACTTGCCCTACGCCTCGATCGTCCTGATCATCATCGGCTTCGGCCTGGGCATCGGGCTCTTCGCCTCGCATCGCCGCCCGACGCTCACCGGGTCGCAGAAAGCGGCCGTTACTGCGATCCTGCTGGTTACGCCGGCGATCGGATTTCTCCTCGCATCGCCGGAAATGCGGGTTACTGCGCTTGTCTACATGGTCGCCGTGGGCGGAATGGCCGCGAGCGCATGGGCAAGCAACTTTCCGCGCTACCGGGTTGGAGCAGGGGCGGTCGTCATCCTGACGGCGAACCTGTTGGCCATAGCCGGGGGCGGCCTCATGCAGCGCGAGCTATGGATGGCGCACTTCGCCTGGCCGCTGTTCTACTTCGGCAACCTCATGCTTTCGACCGGCGTTACGGTGGAACTGCGCTCGCGCCGGTAACGGTCAGCCGCGGCCCGGCAGGATAACGCGTCCCGACGGTTCGCGCCGGACCGGACCATGCGCAATTACGGCGCTGAGCGGCAACGGCGCGTAGAGGTGCGGGAACAGGGCGCCCCCGCGTGAGACTTCCCACTTGAGGGCATCGGACACCGCTTCGAGGTCGATACCGGCGATGTAGAGGTCATCCTCTCCGGCGAAGTGCTTGTCCAGCGTTCCCTGGACTTGTCCCGCGGCGGACAAATGGACGTAACCATCGGCAAGATCGACCGGAGCCCCTAGAAAACTGCCGTCTTCAAGCAGCCGTGCCAATTGGGCTCCGGTCAGGATCTTGTAGGCGATTGTCTCGGTGGACAATGCCCGTTCTTCACTCATTCTCCGGCTTCCGGAGTCTCGGGCGCTTCCGGTGCTGCGGCCGTTTCGCCTTCGGCTGCCTCAACGGCTTCGGTAACGACGTCCTCTTCCTCGTTCGCCTCGTCGAGGCGTACGGCGCTGACGACGTGCTCATTCGCCGAGACGTTAAACAGCCTGACGCCCGCCGAATTGCGACCGATGACGCGCATCGTCTCGAGCGGGAGGCGGATCAGCTTGGCCTGGTCGGTGACCAGCATGAGCTGCTGGGCCTGAACAGCCGGGAAGCTCGCCACGACCGGCCCGTTGCGGGCAATATTGTCGATATTGGTGATGCCCTGTCCGCCGCGTCCGGTGCGACGATACTCGTAGGCCGAGGACATCTTGCCGTAGCCGTTGGCACAGACGGTCAGGATGAACTGTTCGCGTTCCTGCAGTTCGGCGAAGCGCTCGGCCGAAAGGGCCGGTTCGCCTTCCTTCTCGCCCTTCCACGGAGCGAACTTCAGGTATTCCTCGCGCTCTTCCGATTCCGTGCCGACCCGGTGGAGGATCGACAGCGAGATGACGCGGTCATCGCCCTTGAGCGTCATGCCGCGCACGCCGGTGGACGTGCGGCTCGTGAACTCGCGGACCTGGTCACCGGCGAAACGGATCGCCTTGCCCTGGCGAGTGGCGAGCAGGACGTCGTCGGTCGCTTCGAGCAGGGCCACGCCGATCAGGTGATCGTCCGCATCCTCGTCGAACTTCATCGCGAACTTGCCGTTGGTCGGGATGTTCGAGAAGGCGTCCATCGAGTTGCGGCGGACATTGCCCTTCGAAGTCGCGAAGACGACCGAGAGCTTGCCCCATTCGGCCTCGTCCTCAGGAAGGGCGAGAACGGTCTGGATCGTCTCGTCCTTGTCGAGTGCGGGCAGCAGATTGACGATCGGGCGGCCACGCGTGGTCGGACCACCTTCCGGCAGTTTCCAGACCTTCAGGCGGTAAACCTTGCCCGCGGTCGAGAAGAACAGGACCGGATTGTGGGTCGAGGTGACGAACATCGTCGTCACTGCATCCTCGTCCTTGGTCGCCATGCCGGCGCGGCCCTTGCCGCCTCGGTTCTGGGCGCGGAAGGTCGAGAGCGGGGTGCGCTTGATGTAGCCGTCCATGGTGACGGTCACCACCATGTCCTCGCGCTCGATCAGGTCTTCGTCCTCGATCCCGTCGAAAGCGGCGGTAATCTCGGAGACGCGCGGGGTTGCGTACGCATCGCGTACGACCTGAAGTTCCTCGCGCATCACATTGTAAAGCTTAATTCTATCGGCCAGGATCGAGAGGTATTCCTCGATCGCGATGGCAAGCTCCTTGAGCTCGTCGCCGATTTCGTCACGGCCCAGTGCGGTCAGGCGGTGGAGGCGAAGTTCAAGTATCGCCTTAACTTGCGTCTCGGACAGGCGATAGGTGCCGCCGTCCTCTTCCGCATTCGGCTCGATCGCTTCGACGAGGCGGATATAGGGCGCGATGTCGCCGATCGGCCATTGCTTGGCGAGGAGCTTGGCACGCGCATCGGCCGGGTTCGACGAACTGCGGATCATCGCGACGACTTCGTCGAGGTTCGAAACCGCGACGACGAGGCCGAGCAAGATGTGCGCGCGGTCGCGGGCCTTGTTCAGTTCGTACTTGGTGCGGCGGGTGATAACCTGCTCGCGGAACTGGATGAAGGCCTGGATGATGTCGCGAAGCGAGAGGATTTCCGGGCGGCCGCCGCGGATCGCCAGCATGTTCGCCGCGAAGTTCGACTGGGCAGGGGTGTTGCGCCAGATCTGGTTGAGCACGACTTCAGGCGAGGCGTCGCGCTTCAGGTCCACGACGACGCGCACGCCCTCGCGGTTCGATTCGTCGCGAATATCGGAGATACCTTCGATCCGCTTGTCCTTCGCGGCCTCGGCGATTTTCTCGACGAGGTTGGACTTGCCGACCTGATAGGGGATCGAGGTGAGGACGATCGAGCGCCGGTCGCCGCGGGTTTCCTCGATCTGGTGGCGGCAGCGCATCATGATCGAGCCGCGACCGGTCACGGCGGCATTGCGCGCACCGCCCTGTCCCAGAATCAGCGGAGCGGTCGGGAAGTCCGGGCCCGGAATGATCTGGAACAGTTCCTCCGAGGTGATCCCCGGATTGTCCATCATCGCGAAGCAACCGTCGATCACTTCGCCCAGATTGTGCGGCGGGATATTGGTCGCCATGCCGACCGCAATACCGCCCGCGCCGTTGACCAGCAGGTTCGGAAAACGCGCCGGCAGGACCTGCGGTTCGTGTTCCGCCCCGTCGTAGTTGGGCTGGAAGTCGACGGTATCCTTGTCGATATCCGCAAGCAGGGCGTCGGCCACCTTGGCCAGGCGCGCCTCGGTGTAACGCATCGAGGCCGGCGGATCGGGGTCCATCGAGCCGAAGTTGCCCTGACCGTCGATCAGCGGCAGGCGCATCGACCAGTCCTGCGTCATGCGCGCCAGCGCGTCGTAGATCGCAGCGTCGCCATGGGGGTGATACTTACCCATGGTGTCACCGACGATACGCGCCGACTTGCGGTAGGCCTTGCCGGAAACGAACCCGTTTTCGTGGCTGGTCCACAGAATGCGGCGATGCACCGGCTTGAGACCGTCCCGAACGTCGGGAAGCGCGCGACTCACGATCACGCTCATCGCGTAATCGAGATAGCTCGTCTTCATCTCATCGACGATGTCGATGCGGGTGTACTCGCCCTCGGGGCCGGTATGTTCAAGAGTGTCGATGTCGTCGCTCACGCGCTGTGTCGTTCGTTGCTTCGATGAGAAAGGTGATTTTCGGCACTAGGACATGCGCCGGGCGAATGCCACTGAAACAGCCCTTGGGAAGGCGCTGAGTGCATCTTTTTCCACACTTATGGGTTGAAACACCGGAAGGACGCCTCGGGCGCATGACGAGGCCTGTCTGAACGCTTGCGGTGAGTCGCATTCAAACAGCGTTAAGCGGCGGGTCTCTAGTTCGAGAGCGAGGTTGCCAAAGGCGCATTTCCCCGTCAGTACCTGCGCCGTACATTTTCGAGGCCCCGCTTTCGGGCGCGGGCCACTGTGTCTGACGACTTGAGAGGAGTTGGCCTTTATGGCTCGCAAGTTCCTGATTTCCCGAGTTGCCCTTGCCATGGCACTCGCCGGCGGCATGGCTGTTGCCGCTGCCCCGACCACGGTTGCCGCAAAAGAAAAGAAGGCAGCCAAGGCTTCGTTTTCCAAGGAATATGCAGCCGTTGCCGCCGAAATCGACAAGACGGTAACCGAGGCCCAGAGCGATCCCACGGTAAAGGCTGCTGCGGACAAGGCCCGTGCCGCCCAGACCGACCCCGCGATGGCTGCCGCACGCGCCGAGGTGGACGCTGCGATGGGTGGCATCCTTGCCAAGCTCAAGGCCGCCGAAGCCGCCGCTAGCGAGCCGCTCGACAAGCTCAAGCAGGGCGAACTCACCCGCAACGTCGGCATCTTCATGAACGATGTCGCAATGCAGCACCGCGGCCTGGTGATGATGGCCGAAAGCGGCGCGATGAGTCCGGAAACCGCGGGGCAGGTACAGTACCTTGCCGGTGTCACCGCTTACCAGAGCCAGCAGTACACTGAAGCGGCACGCTGGCTGCAGGCGGCTTACGACGGCGGGTATCGCGATCCACAGGGCATGCTCCAGGCAGTCCTGGCCGATTCGTACAAGCGCTCCAACAACCCGCAGGCGGCCCTTGCCATCGTGCACAAGGAACTGGAAGCGGCCAAGGCAAGCGGGGCCAAGCCCAACGAGACCTCGATCCGCACTGCGCTTCAGGCTGCCTACGACGCCAAGCAGCTTGCGCCCTCGGCTGAATACGCCGCGATGCTCGGTCAGTATTACCCGAAGCCGGATAGCTGGAATGCCGCCATTTCGGTCGTTCGCCAGCTTGGCTCGCTGCCGAGCAAGGAAAACCTCGACCTCATGCGCCTGATGTATGTGACCGGCGCGATGAACGACAAGCGCGACTATCTGGAGTACATCGAGAACGTCGATCCGCGCGCCTATCCGGGCGAAGCGCTGAAGATCATGAACGCGGGCATTTCGAAGGGCAAGATCAGCGCCTCCGATCTCGCCGGCGAAAAGGCCAACACCGAGGCGCGCGTCTCGTCCGACAAGGCCTCGCTCGCCGCGCAGGAGCGTGACGCGATGAAGCCGGGTGCGACCGGCGCGACGATTGCCGGCACCGGCGACGTGTTCCTGAGCTACGACCAGCCCGCCAAGGCTGAAACCTTCTACACGATGGCGATGGGCAAGCCGGGCGTCGACGCCAATGCCGTCGCCATGCACCTCGGCATGGCGCAGGCGATGCTGGGCAAGTATGCCGAGGCCCAGGCCAACTTCGCAAAGGTGAGCGGTTCGCGCGCGCCCGTCGCCAAGTTGTGGTCGGCCTATGCTGCAAGCAAGGCGACCCCGGCAGCCGCTCCGGCAGCTGCGGCTGCACCGCAGTCCTGATCCGGTCCGGGTCGCCTTCGGGCGGCTCGCCGATCACGAGAAAAGGGCGCCGGATCGATCGATCCGGCGCCCTTTTTCTATTGGCCAGTCCGCTTGCTGTCCCCGTGTGGACAATCATTGTCCACCGGGGGCAATGACGCAATTCTCAGGAAACCGCTTCGAACTTGCCGGTTTCGCTGTCCATCAGGTGCAGGATGCCATCGGAGATCGCGAAGTAGGCGCCGCGCAGGGTCAGCTCGCCGTTCTTCACCTTGCGGCGTACGCAGGGGAAGGTCATCAGGTTGTCGAGGCTGACCTTGACCGCGGCCTGTTCCATCTGTTTCTCGGCGGGGCGACCTTCGGTGCCGAATTCGTCGGCGACCGGGGCGCGAGCTTCGTCCAGCAGCGAGATCCAGTTGGCGACGAAACCGCCTTCACCCGGCTCGTTGCCATGCAGTTCCTGGGTCAGCGCGGCCTTGCAGCCGCCGCACATGCCGTGGCCCATGACCACGACTTCCTTCACCTTGAGAACCTGCACCGCGAATTCGAGCGCTGCCGATACGCCGTGATGGCCGGGCGTGGTCTCGAACGGCGGAACCAGCGCGGCCACGTTGCGCACGACGAAGATCTCGCCCGGATCGACGTCGAAGATCTGCGAAGGATCGACGCGGCTGTCCGAGCAGGCGATGATCATGACTTCCGGCTGCTGGCCTTCGCGCAGGCTCTCCCAACGTTCGCGGTTGGGGGTCCAGCCGGTCTGGCGAAAGCGGCGATAGCCGTCGAGGAGATGGTCGAGGACACGATCACTGGCTTCGGTCATGGGGAGCTCCTTGTTTGCGCCCGCATCCCATAAACGGGATATTCGCACTGGCAAGGGCGCAAACTTGAGACTATCTGGACCCCATGAACGATCTCTCCTCTGTTCCGCAGCCCGAACCGAAACCCGAGCGGCAGCGCAAGCCGGACTGGATCCGGGTCAAGGCGCCGACGAGCAAGGGCTATGGCGAAACCCGCCAACTCATGCGGGATCTCAAGCTCAACACCGTGTGCGAGGAAGCGGCTTGCCCCAATATCGGCGAGTGCTGGACCAAGAAGCATGCGACGGTCATGATCCTGGGCGACACCTGCACCCGGGCCTGCGCCTTCTGCAACGTCAAGACCGGGATGCCCGGCCGTGTTGACACCGATGAGCCTGCTCACGTGGCGGAAGCCGCGGCTAAGCTTGGCCTCGAACACATCGTCATCACCTCGGTGGACCGCGACGACCTGCCCGACGGCGGGGCCAGCCAATTCGTCAAGGTGATCGAGGAGCTGCGCAGGAACACGCCTTCGACGACCATCGAGATCCTGACCCCGGACTTTCGCGGTAAGATGCGCCCGGCGATCGAAGCGATCGTGGCTGCGCGCCCCGATGTCTACAATCACAATCTCGAGACGGTGCCGAGGCTGTACCCGACGATCCGTCCGGGCGCCCGCTATTACGCGTCGCTCCGCCTGCTCGAGGAAGTGAAGAACCACGATCCCTCGATCTTCACCAAGTCGGGCGTGATGCTCGGCCTGGGCGAAGAGCGCCTGGAAGTGCACCAGGTGATGGACGACATGCGCAGCGCCGACATCGACTTCCTCACCATGGGGCAGTATCTGCGCCCGACCCCCAAGCATGCCGAGGTGAAGGAATTCGTCACGCCGCAGGCCTTCAACGCCTATGGCGCCATTGCGCGGGCGAAGGGCTTCCTGCAGGTTGCCGCTTCGCCACTGACCCGTTCCAGCTACCACGCCGGCGAAGACTTCGCCGAGATGCGGGCGGCACGCGAAGCAAGGCTGGCCAAGGGCCGCAAGTAATGTCCAGTGTAGACAATGCCATGACGGGCGAGGCCTGAACGTGCCCGGAATCCACGAAGTCCACCGGTTACCCTACAGTGCCGAGCAGATGTTCGATCTGGTCGCGGACGTAGGCCGCTACCAGGAATTCCTGCCCTGGGTGGTCGCCACCCGGGTCAAGTCGGACAACGGCAGTGAAATGGTTGCCGACATGCTGGTCGGCTTCAAGGCCCTGCGCGAGAAGTTCACCTCGCGGGTCGAGAAGCGGCGGGCCGAAGAGATCAAGGTCCACTACGTCGATGGACCGATGCGCGATCTCGACAATGTCTGGCGATTCCATGCAGTGGACGCGAACAGCTGCGACATCGAGTTCGATGTGCGCTTCTCGTTCCGCAATGCCCTGTTCGAGAAGCTCGCAGGCCAGTACTTCGACAAGGCATTCCGCAAGATGGTCGCAGCCTTCGAGGCGCGCGCTCACGAGCTTTACGGCGAGCCGCAGACGTCTTGAAGTTACGAAAAGTTACTGCAGTTACGAAAAGTGACCTGCATCAGGTTACCTAAAGTGACCGACGGCATGGCGAACTTACTTTAGGTAACGGGGGCTTCCGGAATTCCCGGAAAACCGCGTTGTTAGTGTGCTTGCGGAAGCAGCAACTCCAGAGCGACGATGGCCGCCTGATGCCGGATCTCGGCGCGGGTCTTGCCTTCAATCAGCTTCTGCTCGGCATTCACTTCTTCTTCGCCGCGAATGGCGCAGGCGAAGACGACGGTTCCGACCGGTTTCATCTCCGAGCCCCCCTCGGGGCCGGCAATGCCGCTGATGGCAACGGCGACATCGGCGCGGCTTTGGCGGATCGCACCCTGTGCCATGGCCCAGGCCGTGGCCGGCGATACGGCGCCGAAAGCATCGAGAATGTCGTCCTGGACGCCCAGCAGTTCCTGTTTGGACTCGTTCGAATAGGTAATGAATCCACGGTCGAGCACGGCGGATGAACCAGGTACTTCGGTCAGGGCCGCACAGACCAGGCCGCCAGTGCAGCTCTCGGCAAGGGCGACGGTCCGTCCGATCGCCTTGTTCTCGTTTATGACGCGCTCTGCGAGATCGTAGAGGTCTTGCGGAAAAAGTACGTTCTTGCCCATGTCAGCTCTCACAGATGGCAAAGCCGCCCAGGCTTGCCTGCTTGTCGGCAGCCTGCGCGGCATTTCGGCCTGCTTGTGCGCCGATTTCGACGAACAGCGCGATCAGGCCAGCGGTATTTTCGGGCGGAAGAGGGGACAGCAGGTCGAGCGCAAGGTCGATCTTGTCGCAGGACTTGGGTTTGATGTTCTGCGCTACCATGCCTTCGACGGCGATGTCGACGATCGGCTGCAGCGACTCATCGGGAAGGTTGCGGGTAAACTCGCCAAACTGCGCGTCTTTCGAACTGCTCAACTTGAGGAAGGCGGCACGTGCATCGGGCCAATAGCGGTTCTTCTGTGCAGCGTACCGCGCTTTCAGTTCCTCACCATGCGTGCGCAAGTAGGAATTGGCCGGTAACTGCGATTGACACCGCTTACCCGTCCCACTGATAACCTGCGGCAGGGCGTAAGTCAGCAGCGAGCGGGCCTCGCCCTTGCTGAGGCAGACAGGCTGTGCTGCAGCCGCAACGCCCGGTGCGATTGCAAGGATGGCTGCAATCATGCCGGCCGCGGATCTGTAACCTCGTTTCATGATCGTCCCTTTCACATGCGGCACAGGCAGACTGCAGCCTGCGCGGCAATACCCTCGGAGCGCCCGGTAAACCCGAGCTTCTCCGTCGTAGTTGCCTTGACGGCGATCACGGCGGGATCGACGTTCAGTATTTCCGCGAGGCGAGCGCGCATGGCTTCGCGGTGCGGGCCAAGCCTCGGTGATTCACATATGATGGTAATGTCTGCATTTCCAAGGCAATAGCCCGCATTGGCTACAAGATTGCCCGCATGGATGAGAAATCTGTCGGAGGACACGCCGCGCCACTGCGGGTCGCTCGGCGGGAAGTGCTGGCCGATGTCGCCCGCACCGATTGCGCCGAGCATGGCATCGACGAGAGCGTGGATCGCCACGTCGGCATCGCTGTGTCCGGACAGCCCATGGCTATGCTCGATCCGGATGCCGCAGAGCCAGAGTTCCTCGCCCTCGACCAGACGGTGGACGTCATAGCCCGTCCCGACCCGCACCGGCGGTGCGGAAGGCTGGAAATCGGAAGCAAAGGTCAGCTTGTGCAAGGCTTCGTCTCCTTCGACGAGCGCGATCTCGAGGCCGATTGCCTGGGCGACCTGCGCATCGTCGCCGGCATCGGCGGGGGGGGGGCATTTTCGGCGGGGCTCCCCAA
>NZ_CCBH010000057.1:0-53685 GCF_001368935.1 Novosphingobium sp. KN65.2 | reverse complement strand
CGCGCGCGGTCAGCTTGCGCGCGATCGCCCGACTGCTGCCGTCGGCAATCGCGCGCCGTTCGAAACGTCCGCCATGGCTGAGGATCAGGGCATCCCCGATGGGCGTGAAGGCCATGCCCGGGACCATGCCCTGCCATGACGATGCTTGCAGCGCGTCGAGCTCGGTTTCGCCCAAGGCCACGTCCTCACCGGTTTTCAGGTAGCGCAGGCGCAGGAAGCTGCGTCCCTCGCGCCGCGTAACGTAGGCGAGTTGGGTGCCATCGGGTGAGATGTGCGGGGCGAAGAACGTCTCTTCCCCGGTACCGCGTCCGCCCGATCCGGCGATCACTTCCACTTCCTTGCCGGTGGCAAGGTCACGGCGCAGGATCGTCCATTTTGTCGGCACGTCGAATTCGAGCCCGTCGATCCGGCGCGCATAGTAGAGATATCGCCCGTCGGGCGACGCCGCCGCGCCGAGCGTGGACCGCCAAGCCGAACGTGGCGCGTCCTTGGCCGGCTTGATCGGTTCGAGCAGGCTGGCCGCGCCGGTCAGGGGAAATCGCCAGAACTCGTAGTTGTTGAGGTCGGGCCGGTAGCGGCTGGCATAGACTGTCCTGCCGTCGGCGCTCCAGGTCGGCGAGGCCATCGCGGTATCGTCGTCGAAGGCGGAAATGCGCCGGGCCTGCGAGCCGTCAGCATGCGCGATCCAGATGTTTTCCGACCCGCTGCGGTCACTGGTGAAGGCGATCCATCGCCCGTCGGGCGAGAAGGTGGGCTGCGTATCGAAGGCCAGGCCCTCGCTGATCTGCAGCGCTTTCCCGCCGCTGGCAGGCATCGTGTAGAGATCGCCGAGCACGTCGAAAACCAGCGTGCCGCCATCGGGAGAAACCGTCACCGAGGACCATGTCGTGCGATCGGGATGGAGCGTAAGCACCCGCTCGGGCCTCAGCGGAAGATCTGCCAGTGCCGCGCCGGGCAGGCCCAGCGCCGTGGCAAGCAGTGCGGCGGCGAGTGCTTTGCGCATCATGTCCCCGTGTGCTGGCGGCCCGTCAGGCCGCTGCGGTGTTGCATCGGTATGGCCGCCGGTCCGGTGTCATGGCAATGGGCGAGGTCGAACGCCCTCACTTGCGCCGGTCCCGGTTGAACGCCTCCATCCACTCCCGCAGATCGGCGTCCGGGTGGCTGGCAAGGATGGCCTCCAGCACGTCCGGGCTTTCGTCCTGCCCCAGCTTGAACGTGGCATCGAGCGCGGTGACGCGCGCCTCGAAGCCGATGATCATGCCGAGCATGCCGGTATAGCGCTCTTCCAGTTCGGCAACGTTCCAGGGCTGCTCGCGCCCTTGCTCGCAGGTGGAGACAAGGCGCGCGACGGCCTGCGCGGTCAGCGTCTCGTCGATGTGCACATCGGCTTCGATGCGCGCTTGCGCGTAGTTCCACGTCGGCCCCCACTTGCGGCGACCGGCATGTTCGGCCGAGACATAGCCTTGGGGACCGGTGAACAGGAACTGGGCCTTGCCCTCGCGTTCGAACAGTGCGTGCAGAGGATTGCGGCGCGACATGTGGCCGACAAGGCCGGTGAGCGCGCCGTCTTCGCCATATGTCCCCAGCATCGGCAGCAGGCTGGCCGATGCCGCGGGCGCACCCGGGCAAAGCACCCAGGCGAGCGGATATTCGGCGATCAGCCGCCGCATGTCCTCATGGCTGTAATGGTCGAATGCCGGGTTCAGCATGGGCCTGCGATCCGTTTCATGCCGTCCTGTCTTGCGCGCGCGGTCCAGTCTGCGCCCATTGTCTTGCCCCTGTCGTCGTGCCCGAGTGTCCTTGATCATCGTCGGACTGGTCCAGCACAAGTGCCAATACCGAATATCTCTATGGTCCAACGCGCTGGGGCCTGTTAGGCAGGCGGCGTGGAGGGCGCGTGAACGACGCCCACGGGAGACTGAAAATATGCTGCGGCCCTGGCAGGTCACCTTGAGTGAACGGATCGATCCCGAACGCGGGACGCCGATCTACATGCAGATCATCCACGCCCTGATCCGGGATATCGAGACCGGGCGCCTGACCTCCGGCACGTTCCTGCCCAGCAGCCGCGAACTGGCCGGCGCGCTGGGCGTCAACCGCAAGACCGTGGTCCTCGCCTACGAGGACCTCATCGCGCAAGGCTGGCTCTCGACCGAGGGGACCCGCGGCACCATGGTCTCGCGCTCGCTGCCCAGCAGCCCGTCGCCGCAGGCGAGCGCCGAACCGGGCATGAAGCTCGACCAGATCCACTACCGCTTCGCCGAGCCGCCCGAGCGCGCACTGGCCCTGCCCGGCGGCAAGGGGATCAAGCTCGACGAAGGCGCGCCGGACGGGCGGCTGTTTCCCGCCGACCAGCTCGCCCGAGCCTATCGTTCGGCGATCAGCCGGGCCTCGCGCGCGAACCGCCTGCAATACCGCGATCCGCGCGGATCGGAGGGTCTGCGCGAACAGGTGGCCGAAATGCTGCGCAGCCAGCGCGGCCTGCCGGTCTCGATGGAGAACATCTGCATTACCCGCGGCAGCCAGAACGGCCTGTTTCTTGCGCTGCAGGTCCTGATCGAGCCGGGCGACACGGTGATCGTCGAGGAACTGACCTACGAACCCGCGGTCGCGGCGATCCGGGCGCTGGGTGGCAAGGTCATCCCGGTCGGTCTCGACGAGGAAGGCATCGACGTCGCCGAAGTGGAGGAGTGCTGCCGCCGCCACGCGGTGCGCGCGATTTTCCTGACGCCGCACCATCAGTTCCCGACGACGGTCGCCCTGCGGCCCGAGCGGCGCCTGCAGATCCTCGATCTTGCCCGCCAGTTCGGCGTGGCGATCATCGAGGACGACTACGATCACGAATTCCACTTCCAGTCCCAGCCGCTGTTGCCGATGGCAGGTTATGCCCCGGGCCAGGTGATCTACCTTGGATCGATGTCCAAGCTGCTTCTGCCTGCCCTGCGCATCGGCTACATGGCCGCGCCGAAAAAGGTCATCGATGCCATCGCCCACCGTGTTTCGCTGACCGACGGCATGGGCAATACGGTGACGGAGGATGCCGCCGCTGAGTTGATCCGCAACGGCGAGGTGCGGCGCCATGCCCGCAAGGCCTGGCGGGTCTATTCCGAGCGGCGCGAGTCCTTTGCCCGGCTGCTGCACGAGCATCTGGGCGAACATTGCCAGTTCGCGGTTCCGGATGGCGGTCTGGCTTTCTGGTTGCGCTTTTCCGGCGATCTCGACCCGATCGAGGCTCGGGCGCGGGAGCAGGGGCTGCGCTTTGCCAGCCACCGCTCGTTCATGGCTCGCGAAACGGCGGCCAAGGGCATGCGCCTCGGCTTTGCCAGTCTCAACGAAGCGGAAGCCGAACGCGCGATCGCAGCTCTCGCGACGGCCACCAAGGCGGGTTGAGCGGCCGGGGCTGTAACGCGCGCACCGCTCGTCATCCCGGCCTCGATCCGGAGGCCCGCTTGCTTGCGCGGGAGCGAGAGTGGCGCGGATTATCCTCGATTTCGCGCGATCGAATTGGCCCCATCGTTTTTTTCGATCTGGACGTTTTGGACACCATTTCGGGCGCTAATTGCGGCACATTGGCAAAGAGCCCGACGGGTACGCATTGATCAGGAGACTCGGCCGCCGCAGATCTTTCTCCCGTTGGGATCTGTGGCGGCCGAGCGGTATGTTTGCGCCAGGGCGGTTCGCTTCCGGTCCTTTCATCCTGTCGCGGTCATTCCCGTTCAGCACTAACGGCTGCGGCTTCCACGGCTAGGCAGCCGGTTCGGCATCTCGAATATCGTGAAGTCATGTTATGTTGCCTGTGCGGTGCGGCCCGGGCGGCAAGGCATGAAGCCCACACGGGAATCCTTGCTTCGGGCCGGTTTGCCGATTTTGTCGTTTGGGATCGAGACCTTACGCGGATCGATCCGGAAGCGTTGGACAAGGCGCGGGTCGTGGAGACCCGGTTGGGAGGGAAGAAAGTCCACGGCCGATCCCTTGGTCCCCTGAACTCACAAAACTTGGATGTTTTGCTGGACTATGGGCGGGGGGATTGTGGCGAAGTGGCGGCCCGCAGGGAGGACCGCCCGACACGAGCAGATCGCAAGAGCGAAGATCGTTTGCCAGTGGGGGTTAACATGAAGAATGATTTTGAGGTCACTCGCACCAGTGTTTCCGCGGCGCTCCGGCAGCGCGGCAGCCTGACCGTCCTCGCCGCCGCGCTTTGCGCCATCGCCAGCCCGGCCGCCGCCCAGGACTCCAGGGAAATCGTCGTTACCGCACAGCGGGTCAACGCCACCCACGTCGAGAATGGCGGTTCGGCGGGCGTGCTGGGCAACAAGGCGGCCGAAGACCTGCCTTTCAACGTGCGCAGCTTCGATGAAACGCTGATCCTCAACCAGCAGCCCAAGTCGCTTGGCGAAGTGCTCGAGAACGACCCGACCGTGCGCACGACCTACGGGTTCGGCAATGCGGCGGAAAGTTTCGTCATCCGCGGCTTCGAGCTGTTCGGCGACGACGTCGGCCTCAATGGCCTCTACGGCATCACCCCGCGCCAGCTTATTGCGCCGGAACTGTTCGAGAGCGTCCAGGTGCTCAATGGCTCCTCGGCCTTCCTCAACGGCGCAGCCCCGGGCGGTTCGGGCCTTGGCGGCAGCGTCAACCTGCTGCTCAAGCGCGCCGGCGACGCGCCGCTCAACCGCGTGACCGCAGGCTATACTTCGGACTCGCACTTCGGCGGCAGCTTCGACGTATCGCGCCGCTTCGGCGATTTCGGCGTCCGCGTGAACGGCAACTACCAGGACGGCCAGCTTGGCATCGACCGCGAGGATCGCATGTCGGGCGTGCTGGGTGCCGGCTTCGACTGGTCCAACGGCCCGGTCCGCGTTTCGCTCGATCTCGGCTACCAGAAGGTACGGGTCGACGATCTGCGCCCCAAGGTGACGATCTTCACCGCGACCATCCCGCGGGTGCCCAAGGCCGGCGCGAACTACGCGCAGAAGTACACTTACAGCAAGCTGCGCGACATCTTCGGCGTCTTCAACTTCGAGTACGACTTTGCCGAGAATGCGACGCTCTGGGCCAAGGCCGGCGCGCGCGACGGCAGTGAGGACGGCATCTACGGCGGCTTCAACCTGTTCGATGCGACCACCGGCGACGGATCGGGCAATGCCCTTTACGTGCCGCGTACCGACAACAACGAAGCGGCCGAAGCCGGTGCCCGCGTGAAGGTGGGCAGCGCGGTCACGCACGAGATCGTCGTGGGCGGCAATGCCAGCTGGCAGGTCAACCGCAATGCCTTCGACTTCCTCTACGGTGACGGTTTCGCGGGCTTCCCGACCAATCTCTACGATACGCCGCAGCTCGATCCGCTGAGTTCCTCGCTGGTCGGCGGCGACCTCGACGACCCCTATCCGATCTCGCGCACGCGGCTGTGGTCGGCATTTGCTTCCGATACCGTCGGCTTCCTTGACGATCGCATTCTCGTGACCGGCGGCCTTCGCCTGCAGACGCTCAACATCAAGTCCTACGGCTACTACGACGGCGGTGTGCTGGGTTCGACCTATGATGCCGATGAAGTGACGCCCGTCGTCGGCGTGGTCGTCAAGCCGGTCGAGGGGCTCTCGCTCTATGCCAACCGGATCGAGGCGCTGCAGCAGGGGCCGACGGCAGGCTTCGGCGCGGCCAACTTCGGCGAGGTCTTCCCGCCCTACGTCTCGACCCAGTACGAGTTCGGCGGCA
Source organism: Novosphingobium sp. KN65.2 (assembly GCF_001368935.1). Classification (NCBI taxonomy): domain Bacteria; kingdom Pseudomonadati; phylum Pseudomonadota; class Alphaproteobacteria; order Sphingomonadales; family Sphingomonadaceae; genus Novosphingobium; species Novosphingobium sp. KN65.2. The sequence goes on along the minus strand of NZ_CCBH010000057.1, from coordinate 47,970 downwards.
AGGGCAAGATCGGCCCGATGTTCGTGAGCCTCGCCTTCTACCAGATCAAGAAGCCCAACGGTTTCATCGATAACGATACGCTGGTCTTCGCGGTCAACGGCGAGCAGCGCAACCGCGGTATGGAAATTACGCTCAATGGCGAGATTGCGCCTGGCCTGCGCCTGATCTCGGGTCTCGCGGTCAACGACGCCAAGCTGACCAAGACCGGCGATGCGACCGAGGGCAACGACGCCAAGGGCGTGCCGGACTGGACCGCCAATGCGAACATCGAGTGGGATACCCCGATGATCGAGGGCCTGACCCTGACCGGGCGCGTGATCTACACCGGCAAGCAGTGGGTCGACGCGGCCAACACGCTGCGCCTGCCGGACTGGGCCGTGTTCAACCTCGGCGCGCGCTACGTGCTCGCCGCTGGCGACGTGCCCGTCACGCTGCGCTTCAACGTCGATAACGTCGCCAACAAGCGGTACTGGGCCTCGGCCTACGACGCCTTCTCCTCGGCCCTGCTGCAAGGCCAGCCGCGGACCTTCAAGGCTTCGATCTCGGCTGACTTCTGACGAAGCCAGCCAAGACTGCGGCCCGGCGCCTTTCCTCTCCCTCCCGCCGGGCCGCAGATCCCTTCCGATACGAGAGGGCGAGCGCCGGATGCTCCGGCCGTGCTCCAAGAGAAGTTCATGTTCGAAAACGACGACGTCGATCCGCAGATCCGGGATTTCCTGAACCGCATGTTCGCGTCCTCGGTCGCGCTCGGTTCGCGGCCCGGGCTGTCCGCGCCGGAACGGCGTGCGATTGCCGAGCGTCAGCGCGAGCCATGGGTGCGGGGCGGCCCTGCGATGCATGCCAGCGAAGAGCTGCGCGTCGGACCGTCCCAGGTCCGCGTCCGGATCCACCGACCGGTGGCGGAAGCGGACCTGCCGGTGCTCGTCTATCTCCACGGCGGCGGCTGGACCCTGTTCAGCATCGATACGCATGACCGCCTGATGCGCGAATATGCGGCGCGCTCCGGGTGCGCCGTTCTCGGTATCGATTATGCGCTGGCGCCCGAACACCGCTTCCCCCGCGCGCTGGATGACATTGCGCAAGTGTTGGACTGGCTGGCCGCGAACGGTGCCGATCACGGGCTCGATCCGGCGCGCTTTGCCCTTGGCGGTGACAGTGCGGGCGCCAATCTCTCGGTTGCCGCGGCCATCGACCGGCGCGATGCCGGGGCCGCAATGCCCTGCGGACTGCTCCTGAATTACGGGGCCTTCGACGGCGAATGGCGCGCCAGCTACGGGCGTTACGGCGACGGCGATCGCTATATGCTGACCGGGCCCGAGATGGACGAGTTCTGGGAAAGCTACCTTGGCGCCGATGCGCTCTCGCCCGACAGGATGGATCCGCGCGCCCGCGTTTTCCATGCAGAATTGCACGATTTGCCGCCGAGCTGGCTGTGCGTCGCGCGCTGCGACATTCTCCTCGACGAGAACGTGCTGATGGCCGAACGCCTGACCGCGGCGGGCGTCGAGACGCACCTGAAGATCTACGACGGTGCCACGCACAGCTTCCTGGAGGCGGTGGCGATTTCCTCTATTGCCGAGCAGGCTCTTGCCGAAGCCTCTCAGTGGCTTGCCTCGGTTCTGGATTAAAATCCTGCGAGCAGGTCGCAAGGCCATGGCATGCGGACGCTATCCCGTATAAGGCGTCGCCATGCTTCGCCTATCCGACCTGGCACTCCCTCTCGATCACAGTTCCGCCGAGCTCGAGCAGGCCGTCATCGACCGCCTTGGCATCGAACCGGCCGATCTTGAGCGCATGACCATCGTGCGCCGGGGCAACGATGCCCGCCGCAAGGCCGCGATCAAGCTGGTCTATTCGCTCGATGTCGTCCTGCGCAACGAGGCCGAGGTACTGGCCCGCTTCGCCGATGACCAGCACGTGCGCCCGACGCCGGACACGTCCTACAAGTTCGTGACCCATGCGCCTGCGAACTACGACGGTCCGCGGCCGGTCGTGATCGGCGCGGGCCCATGCGGGTTGCTGGCCGGGCTGGTGCTGGCGCAGATGGGCTTCAAGCCGATCATCGTCGAACGCGGCAAGGCTGTGCGCGAACGGACCAAGGACACCTGGGGCCTGTGGCGCCGCTCGGTGCTGAACCCGGAAAGCAACGTGCAGTTCGGCGAAGGCGGTGCGGGGACCTTCTCGGACGGCAAGCTCTACAGCCGCATCAAGGACCAGCGCCATCTTGGCCGCAAGGTCCTGTCCGAATTCGTCAAGGCGGGTGCGCCGGACGACATTCTTACCGAGGCGCATCCCCATATCGGCACCTTCCGCCTGGTGACGATGGTCATGTCGATGCGCGAGACGATCGAGAAGCTGGGCGGGGAATATCGCTTCCAGACCCGGGTCGAGGACTTCGAGATCGAACGGGACGCCGACGGCGAACGTCGCCTTGTTGGCCTGCATCTGTCGACCGGCGAATACCTTCCCGCGCGTCATGTGATCATGGCCGTCGGCCATTCCGCGCGCGATACCTTCTACAAGCTGCATGAGCGCGGCGTGCATGTCGAGGCGAAGCCCTTCGCCATCGGCGTGCGCATCGAGCATCCCCAAGGCTGGATCGATACCGCCCGCTACGGGCCGAGTGCGGGCAACAAGATCCTGGGTGCAGCGGCCTATTCGATCTCGCACAAGTGTTCGAACGGGCGCGTGGTCTATTCGTTCTGCATGTGCCCGGGCGGGCGCGTCGTGGCCGCCACGTCCGAGGAAGGCCGCGTCGTCACCAACGGCATGAGCCAGTACTCGCGTGCCGAGTTCAACGCCAATTCCGGCATCGTCGTCGATATCAACCCGGAGCGCGACTATCCCGGCGATCCGCTGGCGGGCATCGCCTTCCAGCGCAAGTTCGAGGAACTGGCGTTCAAGGCGGGCGGCTCCAACTACAAGGCACCAGGCCAGAAACTGGGCGACTTCCTCGCCGGACGGCCCTCGACCGAATTCGGTGTCGTCACGCCCAGCTATCAGCCTGGCGTGCACCTGACCGACCTAAGCGAGTGTCTGCCCGACTATGTGATCGAATCCATTCGCGAGGCGCTGCCCGTGTTCGGTCGGCAGGTGCCGGGATACGATCATCCCGACGTCGTGATGACCGGCGTTGAAACGCGGACCTCCTCGCCGGTGCGGATTACCCGCGGACGCGACTACCAGAGCCTCAACACCCGCGGTCTCTACCCGGCAGGTGAAGGTGCCGGCTATGCGGGCGGCATCCTCAGCGCCGCGGTCGACGGCATTCGCGTGGCCGAGGCTCTGGCGCTCGAACTGGTGCCCGAGCCGGTTCCCGCGTGACCGACAGCTACGATGCAATCGTGCTCGGCGCAGGCGCGGCCGGGCTGTTCTGTGCTGCCACGGCGGGCCAGCGCGGGCGGCGCGTGCTGCTGCTCGACCATGCCGAGCAAGTGGGCAAGAAGATCCTGATTTCCGGCGGCGGGCGCTGCAACTTCACCAATATCCATACCGGATCCGACCGTTACCTGTCGCAGAATCCGCATTTCGCGAAGTCGGCGCTCAGCCGCTATACCGCGCAGGATTTCCTGGCGCTGGTGGAAAGCTACGGCATCGCCTGGCATGAAAAGACGTTGGGCCAGCTCTTTTGCGACCAGAGCGCCAAGCAGATCGTTGCGATGCTGCTGGAGGAATGCGCCAGAGGCGGTGTCGTGGTCCACTGTGGCGATGCCATCGGCGGCGTCGACCATGCCGACGGCGCCTACCGCGTGCGCTATGGCGATCACGAGGCCAGCGCGCCCGCTCTCGTGATCGCGACCGGCGGTCCGTCGATCCCGAAGATGGGGGCAAGTGGCTTCGCCTACGATCTGGCGCGCCAGTTCGGCCTCAAGGTCGTGCAGCCGCGCCCGGCTCTGGTGCCCTTGACCCTGCCGGGCGAAGATACGCTGTTCCGCGAGCTTTCGGGCGTGTCGACCGAAGTGATCGCCCGGATCGAGGGCAAGGGGAAGGGGGCTCCGGCCTTTCGCGAGGCGGCGCTGTTTACCCACCGCGGCCTTTCCGGCCCGGCGATCCTGCAGATCTCCAGCTATTGGCAGCGCGGGGATACCGTGACCACGCAGTTCGTGTCGGATCGCGCGGAAGGCTGGCTGAAGCAGGCCAAGCGCGATCGCCCCAAGGCGACCTTGCGCAAGCTGCTCTGCGAAGACCTCCCAGATCGCCTTTCCCAGGCGCTGTGCGACAGGCTCGGCCTTTCCGGCGATCTCGGCAACCTCTCCGACAAGGCGCTCGGCGCGGCGGAAGCGAAGCTGGCGCGCTGGCCCTTCGTGCCCGATGGCAGCGAGGGCTTCGCCAAGGCGGAAGTGACGGCCGGCGGAATCGATACGCGCGGAATTTCGTCCAAGACCATGGAAGCGCTGAAGGTGCCCGGCCTCTACGCGATCGGCGAGGCCGTCGATGTCACCGGTTGGCTGGGCGGCTACAATTTCCAGTGGGCCTGGGCGAGCGCGAGGGCGGCCGGGCTGGCGATCTAGTTCTGCCGGGAGGTGCGCCTTTGGACTCCCCCAACCCATGCCTTCTGGTTCATTCGTCCAGCAACTTGCTCTGGATACTCTCGCGAGAGAACAGCCGTTCGACATGCTCGTCGTCCACGGTCAGGCCGGAGGTGAACTGACCGTCGCCAAACAGGGCGGCGAGTTGGCCGATGCTTTTGAGGCCTGAAAGGTCGGAGCCATTCCAGGTCAGGCCATGGCGCAGGGCCGCGCGATTCATTAGATCGCGGTGCATGGCGACGATTGCCGAGCGGGCAACGCATTCCTGCACGGTGACGGACTGGAAAATCCAGCCATCGCTCGTGCGAACGACATATTCGATGCTCACTGCGTGGCTCGGGTTGTCCTCGTCTGCGTATTCCAGGTCCTTGATGGCCAGGTACTGGCCTTCGGCTTCATTGAACGGGAACAGGCTGAGGAGTACGCGCCGGCTGTCCTTGGTCGAAACCTCGAATTGGCCGGTGTCGAGAAGGCGAACGGTCGTCGGGAGGAGCCCATCCTCGTGATAGGGGTTGGCCTGAAGGTAGCGGCCGGCCAGCCCCTCTGGCTTTGCCGGTGCGCCCAGCGTTCCCAAGGAGCCGGGCTGCAGGTTCACTCCGACCAGCGCGGGTGGCATCGAGTCCGGATCGAGCCGCAGTTCCTCGCCCGGCGCTGCGCGCGCGCCCGGCGCCAATAATATCGTACTGCGTTGCATGCTCAGGGCGCCAAGGAACTCGGGATCGCGAAACAGTGCCAGCACCGCATCGGCCGTAAGCGGGCTTTCGATCGTGGTGCCATCGCCAACATGCAGGCTCAGTCCGTGACGTGCGGCAATGCTGCGTGCGTAAGCCACGTTCTGGTCCGCGAACGGGGTCTCGCGGGACAGTTCGATCGTACTCATGCCCCATGCGCGCGACTTCAACCGTTCAAGCACTGCGTACTGAACCGTTTCCTCGTCCGTGTTCATCACGAAGAGGAAGGAGTCGGGCCCGGCAAGGGGGATCACCTGATTGTGCGTCGTTTCCGCGCCCTTGCGGTCGGTGACCCAGATGACGCCGTCGTTCTTGTCCCGGCGGAACAGGTCGTAGGCGATAGATGAGGGCGCATCGTCAATATTCAGGCGCTGGCCGAGCAGGTCAGCCGGCTGGACGAGGACGGAGCGCTCGAAATGCGGATTTTCACTCTGGAAGCATGCCGCCAACAACAAGGGCAGCATAGCGGTGCAAAGACGCCTGATCATGACGGCCCCCCGGCAGGTTTGATCGACCAGGGTTCTACCGCAGATTGCAGTGTGCTGCACGCTGTCAGATAAGTGGGCCGTTACGGCCCCTGTTCAGTTGCGGTAGAGGCTGGGATATTCCTTGCGGAACGCGGCCAGCTTCGGCTTGTCCCACCGCACGATGTAGGGGTGCTGCGGGTTCTTGCGCATGAAGTCCTGATGATAGGCTTCGGCAGAATAGAAAGTCCCGCTTTCCAGCTTGGTGGCGATCGGTTTCGAGAAGCTCTTCGCCTTGCTTAGCTTGGCGATATAGGCTTCGGCGGTGGCACGCTGGGCGGCGTTCTGCGGGAAGATGGCGGAGCGGTAGCTGGGGCCGACATCGGGGTATTGGCGGTTCACCTGGGTCGGATCGTGGGCGACCGAGAAATAGATCTGCAGCAAGGTGCCGTAGCTGACCTTGGCCGGATCGTAGACGATCCGCACGGCTTCGGCGTGTCCGGTCTTCTCCAAGGAGACGTCGCCGTAGTTGGCCGTGCTCTTTGTCCCGCCGGCATAGCCCGAGGTGACGGACTTCACCCCGCGCACATGTTCGTAAAGCCCCTCGATGCCCCAGAAGCAGCCTCCGGCCAGAACCGCCACCTGATCGCTGCCCGGCACCGCCTTTTCAGCCGGGGGCGGGGGAATGCGGCTTGCCGCGCTGCTGCTTTCGGCGGGCAGCATGGTTCCGACTGCGAACGCAAGGGCACCTGCTCCTGCCAGCAGGACGACGGGGATGGGGCGAATAGCCATGGTTGCTTCTCCCGGTATCTGGGAACGCTGAACGATAGTCCGGCGCCACCCTTAGCGCCGGGAACCTGAACCTGCGCTAAAGCAACGGCTTGCGACCCGAAAAAAGGTCAGGCGGCCTTTCTGGTCGATTCGCGCACGATCAGTTGCGGTGCGTTGACGAGGTGGTCGGTATCTTCCCCGGAGATGCGCGCCTTGAGCTTGTCGACCAGCGCTTTTGCCCCCAGACCGATTTCCTGCCGGATCGTCGTGAGCGGCGGCATCGTCTGCGAGGCGAGCAGCAGATCGTCGAAGCCGACGATCTGCACGTCGTCGGGTACCTTGCGCCCGATCTGGTGCAGCACGCGCAGCGCCGACATCGCGATCAGGTCGGACGCTGCAAACAGGCCATCGGCCTTACAGTCAGGCAAGGCCGCTTCGAGCTGGGGCCCCATCGTGGCCGCTGCAAGGTCGATAGGCAGGTGGACCAGAGGGATCCCCGCAGCTTCGGCAACGGCCTTGGCTGCCTCGTAGCGGGCCCTGATCTCGATGCCGGTCGTGACGCCGAGGAAGGCAAGGCTGCGCGCGCCGCGCGCGATCAGGTGTTCTGCGGCCATGCGGCCACCAAGGGCATTGTCGGTTCCGACCACGCAGTGCGTCTGTCCCGGGGTGCGATGTCCCCACACGGTCATCGGATGGTAATGTTCGGCGACGCTTTCGATGACGTCGAACTGGTCCGACTGGCCGATGACGATGACGCCGTCGACCATCCCCGAACCGGTCAACCGTTCCAGCCAGTCGGTCGTATCGTCGGGGATTACGCGGCGCAGCATGACGTCGTAGCCGCTTTCGGTCAGTTCGTCGGCGATTTGCCCGAGCAGGGTGAGGAAAAACGGATCGGAGACATGCTGACGCTTTTCGTGGCCGAGGGGGATCACCACGCCGATCAGGCCGGTCTTCTGCGAGCGCAGCTTGCTTGCCATCTGGTTGGGTCGGAAGCCGTGTTCGCGCGCCAGTATCTGGATGCGATCGCGGGTCTCGGCATTGACCAGCGACTTGCCGGCCAGGGCGCGCGAAACCGTGCCGGCCGAGACGCCGGCGATGCGGGCCAGATCGGCTAGAGTGCGGACTTTCTGCTGTTCCCCGTTCTTGCCGGGGTGATTTTCGTTATTCTTCATATGTCCCCATTCCGGCCGCGGCTCTTACCACCAAGGGGGGCGGGCAGGAAGTTGCTTGTCATGGAGATGACTACTTATTCATAATCATTAACGAACCCTTGGCTTGCCACCTGCCGAAACGAACAGTGTCGCAATCGCGCCGAGCAGCATCAGCATCCCGGCCAGCATCAGCGCATTGCGTGAATCCCCACCGAGCAGGGGCGTGTAGATCAGGGGCATCGTCAGCGTTTCGATCAGCATGGGAATGACGATGAACATGTTGAAGATGCCCATGTAGATTCCATAGCGCTCGGGCGGGATGGAATCGGCGAGCATGACGTAAGTGTTGCCCATCATGCCCGCCCAACCCAGGCCGATTCCCGGCATGAGCGCGTAGAGCAGCGACGGCGAGCCGACGTTGGGGATTGCCAGCATGGCGAGGCCCGAGGCCGCAAGGCACGCGGCGTGAACGCTGCGTGCGCCCTGGCGGTTGACGATCGGGATCAGGGCGAGGGCGGCAAGGAAGGCGATGAAGTTGAAGAAGGCGCCCAATTGCTGCGCGGTCAGTATGCCCGAACGGAAACCTTCCGAACCGGGATCGGTGGTATTGTACAGCGAGCGCGACAGCGCGAAGGCGATGTACTGCCAGTATACGAACATCGCGTACCACTGGCACAGCATGGCCAGCGCGAGCTGGCGCATGGGGCGCGGCATCTGCCGGATGGCGCTGCCGATCTCGCGCAAGGTGGCACCCGCGGTGAGCGGGGATTCTTCGATATGCGCGCGTTCTTCTTCGGTGAGCGGCAGCTCCGGCACGCGCCAGACGGAATAGACGATCGTCGTGATCGACAGGATCGCGCCGATCACGAAAGCGATGCGGATCACGATGGGAATGCCGTTGGGATCGAGCGCGTTGCGGTCGATCGCGGCGGTCAGCAGCGAAGGACTGAGATAGGACAGGGTCTGGGCCAGGCCGGTGAAGGCGCTCTGGGTTAGGAAGCCGGTCGGTCGCTGGTCGGACGCCAGGCGGTCCGCGACATAGGCGCGATAGGGCTCCATCGCGATGTTGTTGCCAGCATCCAGCAGCCACAGCATGCTCGCGGCAACCCAGAGCGTGGGCGAATAGGGCATGGCCAGAAGGCACAGCGAACAGATCACCGCGCCGATCAGAAAATAGGGCGTGCGGCGGCCGTAGCGCGATTGGGTGCGGTCGCTCATGGCGCCGATGATCGGCTGGACGACAAGGCCGGTGATCGGGCCGGCCAGCCAGAGCAGCGGCATGATTGCCTCGCTGGCGCCGAGGATGCCGTAGAAGGGCCCCATGTTCGCCTGCTGCAGGCCGAAGCTGAACTGCAGGCCGAAGAAGCCGACGTTCATCTCGACAATGCGAGCGAGCAGCAGGCGCGGCCTGTGCTGCGCGATCGACATGGGCCTTTCTCCGCTGCTGGAGGCGCTCGACATCGCTTGACCGGACCATGGCTCGCACAACCGGCCTCGTCCTGCAAATCGATTGGGCATATCTGTGTGCCAAGTGCATGAAATTTCTTGTGCTCTGCAGGGATCCACGAATTGCGACGGCCTGCCGCGCCGGGATTACCATGCATCGAAAAGGGCAGCTTCGGGCGTGCCGGGCGCGAATGGCTGGCGGAGGTGGAACCCCATGATCTCGCGTCGGGGGCGGTAATTTCGACATTACATGCTGAAGAATGATTATTGTTCTTCGCGGTAATTTCGTTACATGCGTGACAGAGGATATTCCCTGTGTGGACGAGCCATCGGGTCGCAACCAAGCGTATAAAAAACCATTTAAAAATAAGGCTGTCGCGCGGGAAAGGCGAAGGCGGCTGATGCCGGAAAGCAATTCCGGGCCTATAACAACGATTGTCGAGTCGGACCCTCCGGCGAGGGCAAGTTCCGATCCCGACAGCAAATCGCGGAGAAGGAAATGAGTGCAGGCGAAGTGGCCGTAACCGGCAAGGGACGGTCGAGGCAGTCTTCCAAAGGCGCATTCGGGCAGCTGGAGGAAGTGATTGCGGATCGCATTCGCGACTCGCTGCTACCGGTCGACGGACCCGCGGACGCCTCGTGGATCGAGGATGCCGCGCGCAGCCTTCTCGAAGCAGCCGCCAACCGCCCCACCGGCGAACCGGTGGTCGATCTCACTTCCGCGAGCGACGAACGGCGCTACTTGCGCATTGCCCTGATCAACGACGACATGCCGTTCCTTGTGGACTCGGTCGCCGCGGCGATTGCCGATGCCGGACTTGTCATCGATCGTCTGGCCCACCCCGTGCTGTCGGTGAAGCGCAACGCCAAGGGCAAGCTCGAGGACCTTCCCGGACTGGACGCTCCGGGCACCGTGCGCGAATCGATGATCTACATCGAGACCGCGCGCGTGGATGCCCGCCAGCGCCGCGCCCTCATTCGCTCGCTCGAATCCACCCTGGCCGATGTGCGCAGCGCGGTGAAGGACTGGCCGCGCATGGTCGAAGCCATGACCATCGATGCCGAGCAGGTCGACGATGCCGAAGGCGCCGCGCTGCTGCGCTGGTTCGCCGGCGGGATGCTCACCCAGCTGGGGCATGTCACGCGCCGGCGCGACGGCACCCATGGCCAGTTGCTGGGCGTCTGCCGTCGCGCTACCCGCGATATCCTGTCGGCCTCGAGCTACGATCAGGCCTTCGCCGAGTTCGACCGACAGGTCGAGGCGGGCTCCATCGTGTCGCCGATGGTGATCAAGGCCAACCGCATGGCCACCGTGCACCGCCGCGTGCCGATGGACCTGTTCATCGTCCCGGTCATCGACGAGGGCAGGGTCACTGCGCTTTCCGTTCATGCCGGGATATGGACGAGCGCCGCGCTCGCGGCCCCTCCGGGCGATGTTCCGCGCCTGCGCGTGCTGCTGACGGGCCTTGCCGGCAAGCTCGGCCTCGATCCGATCGGCCATACCGGCAAGGCGCTTGCCCATGCCCTGACCAGCCTGCCGCATGACCTCGTTCTCGGGCTTGGTGCCTATGACGTGGAGCGGCTGGCGACCACGATGACCGGGCTGGTGGACCGCCCGCGGCCACGCCTGCTGATCACCAGCGCACCGCTTTCGCGTCACCTCTTCGCCTTCGTCTGGCTACCGCGCGATATGGTCTCGACCCAGATGCGCCGCCGCATCCAGTCGATGATCGAGGAAGCGGCCGAAGCGCCGACCATCGACTGGAGCCTGCAGGTCGAGGCGGGCAACCTGGCGATGATGCGCTTCACGCTCGACATTCGCGAAGGCGCCGGCGCGCTCGATGAGGAAGCGCTCGACCAGCACTTGCAGGTCATGCTGCGCGGCTGGGGCGAAGCGGTCGAGGCGGTTCTCGCGCAGGGCATGGACCCGGCGCGAGCGGCGGCCGTCGCCGGGCGCTATGCCGATGCCTTCCCGCTGTCCTACCGCACCGATTACGGCCCTGCCGAAGCCGCGCTGGACATCTCGCACATGCGCAAGGTGGTTGTGGGCGAGGCGGCGGAAGGCGAGCATCGCCATGGCATGCGCGACGCGCGACTCTATCGCCATGCCAGCGACGATGCCGCGCACCTGCGCCTCAAGGTCTATCAGGCGGAGGGCAGCCTGCCGCTGTCCGATGCGGTGCCCGCGCTTGAGAACTTCGGCTTCCGCGTGCTTGCCGAGGTCCCCACGCCGCTGGAAAGCGGGCGCATCGGCACGATCCACGATTTCACGCTGGCGCTGCCGGTCGGCCGCAATGCCGAAGAGGTTCTCGGCCTTGGCGGGATGATCGAGGATGCGCTGTGCGCGGTCCTCAACAACGAGAGCGAAAACGATGCGTTCAACCGCCTCGTACCGATGCTCGGCCTGTCCAAGCGCGAGACCAACTGGCTGCGCGCTTGGTATCGCTACTTGCGTCAGGGCGGCACCCATTTCGGCATCGCCACCGTGGTTGACGCGCTGCAGGGCGCGCCGCGGGTGACGACGGCGATCATCGCGCTGTTCCGCGCCATTCACGATCCGCAGTTCGAAGGCGACAGGGAGCAGGCGACGCAGGAGGCGGAAGACCGGATCCGCGAAGGCTTGGCCGATGTCGTCGCGATCAACGATGACCGGTTGCTGCGCGCCTACCGCGATCTCGTGCTGGCGATGCAGCGCACCAATGCCTTTGCCCATGCCGGGCAACTCGCGCTGGCCTTCAAGTTCGATTCCGCGCTCGTTCCCGGCCTGCCCAAGCCGCTGCCGTGGCGCGAGATCTTCGTCTATTCGCGCCGGGTCGAAGGCATCCATTTGCGCGCCGGACCGGTGGCGCGCGGCGGCCTGCGCTGGTCCGATCGCCGCGATGACTACCGCACCGAGATCCTCGGGCTGATGAAGGCGCAGCGCGTCAAGAACGCGGTTATCGTGCCGACCGGGGCCAAGGGCGGCTTCTATCCCAAGCAGCTTCCCGATCCCGCGCTCGACCGGGCAGGATGGGCCGCCGAGGGGCAGGGCTGCTACGAGGTGTTCATCGCCACCCTGCTTTCGGTGACCGACAACATCGTCAGGGACAAGGTCGTCCATCCCCAGGATGTGGTGATCCTCGACGGCGAAGACCCCTACTTCGTCGTCGCTGCCGACAAGGGCACCGCCAAGTTCTCCGACGTTGCCAACGGCATCGCGGAATCACGCGACTTTTGGCTCGACGATGCTTTCGCCAGCGGCGGTTCCAACGGCTACGACCACAAGGCCATGGGCATTACCGCCCGCGGCGCTTGGCTCTCGGTGCGCCGCCATTTCCTCGAAATGGGCGTCGACGTGCAGAGTGAGCCGGTGCGCGTCATCGGCTGCGGCGACATGTCGGGTGACGTCTTCGGCAACGGCATGCTGCTGTCCAGGGCGATCAAGCTGGTTGCCGCCTTCGATCACCGGCACATCTTCTTCGATCCCGATCCGGACCCGGCAAGCAGCTGGGCGGAGCGCAAGCGCATGTTCGACCTGCCGCATTCGAGCTGGGACGACTATGACAAGTCGCTGATTTCCAAGGGTGGAGGGGTCTTCCCGCGCAAGCTCAAGTCGATTCCCCTCTCGCCCGAAATGCGCGCTGCACTGGGCGTCGACGGCGAGGCGCTCGACCCGGATTCGCTGATCACGGCGATCCTCTCCAGCCAGGCCGACCTTCTGTGGTTCGGCGGCATCGGTACCTATGTGAAGTCTGCAGGCGAAAACAACGTCGCTGTGGGCGATCCGGCCAATGACACACTGCGCGTCAATGCGGCCGACCTGCACGTCAAGGTCATCGGCGAGGGCGCCAACCTCGGCGTGACGCAGGCGGGACGCATCGAGTTCGCGGCGCGCGGCGGGCGTATCAACGCCGACTTCATCGACAATTCGGCAGGCGTCGACTGCTCGGACAACGAGGTCAACATCAAGATCGCGCTCGCGGCGGCGCGCCGGTCGGGCAAGCTCTCGGAAAGGAAGCGCAACGAACTGCTGCGCGAGATGACCGATGAAGTGGCCGAGCTGGTGCTGGAGGACAACCGCCTCCAGGCCCTCGCGCTGTCGATCGCCCAGCGCGGCGGGGCCTCGGCCATGCCGTCGCACATCCGCCTGATCGAGATGCTGGAGGAAAGCGGTAATCTCGACCGCCGGACCGAGGGGCTGGCCGAAAACGACCTGCTCCAGCGTCGCGCGCTCGATGGGCAGGGGCTCACCCGTCCCGAGCTGGCCGTGCTGCTTTCCAGCGGCAAGCTGGTGCTGCAGGACGCCATCGAGCAGAGCGACCTGGCCGCCGATCCCAGCCTGACCGACCTGTTGCTGGGGGCCTTCCCGGAACCGATGCAGGACAGGTTCGCGCGCTTCATCAAGGGCCATCGCCTGGCGCGTGAGATCATCGCGACCAAGCTGGCCAACCGCATCGTCAATCGCCTCGGCATCGTCCATCCCTTCGAACTGGCCGAAGAGGAAGGGGTGGGACTGGCGCAGATCGCAGCGGCCTTTGCCCTTGCGGTCCAGCTCTTCGATCTCGAAACGCTCTGGGAGCGGCTGGAAATCGCGCCGATGTCCGAAGATGCGCGCCTGCTGCTCTTCGACCGGGTCGCGGTTGCCACGCGCGGTCATATGGCCGACCTGCTGCGCGCCGGGGCCGGACAGGTCCCGCCGCACGAGTTCTACGACCGCATCGGCAAGCATGTCGCCGCGCTTGGCGTCGGCACGCAGGCCCTGCTGGGCGAGCGGACCCTGGCCCATTCGCAGCGGCTGCGTGCCGCGCTGCTGGAACGCGGCGCACCGGAGGCGGAGGCCACGGCCGTGGCGCACCTGTTCGATCTCGACGGTGCGGTCGGCATTGCCGAACTGGCCGACAGTACCCGGATCGAACCGCGCAAGCTGGTCAACGCCTTTACCCGGATCGGTACTGGCCTCGGCCTCGACTGGGCGCAGTCGAGTGCGGCGATCATGAACCCTTCGGATCCCTGGGAGCGCCTGCTGGTTGCCGGGCTCGCCCGCGATTTCCAGCAGATGCGCCTTGAGTTCCTGCGCTCGCTGGCGCGCAGCAAGGTGGGCAAGTCCGATCCGATCGCTGCAGTCGAGGAATGGGGCCGCCACCACCGGACCTCGATCGGCACGTTCCGGGCTACCGTGGCGCGGGCGGAGAATACCGCCCCGATCACCCCGGCCATGCTGGCCCAGATCGCCAGCCAGGCCCGCAACCTGCTGGGACGCTGAAGAGCGGTCCCGATGTTCGCCGTCGCCCCGGATCGGATCCGGGGGGCGGCCATCGATCGACTCCGCTCAGTCCAATGGCATCGCGCGCGTTTCCTTGATCGTCTCGAGGACGATGATCGACTTCACGTCGCGTACGCCGGGAATGCGCAGCAGCGACTTGAGCGTGATCTGCGAGAGGTGCTCCACGTCGCGGGCGATGACGTGAACGAGGTAGTCCATGTCCCCGGTCACCGCATGGCAGGCAATGACATAGGGATTGTCCTGGATCGCCTGCTCGAAGCGCGAGATGTTGTCGTCGCTATGGGCGTCGAGGTTGATCAGCACATAGGCGTCGAGTTCGAAGCCGAGCTTTCGTGCATCGAGGATCGGCTGGTAGCCGACGATCACCCCGTCGTCCTCCAGCCGCTTGATCCGGCGGCTGACCGGGGTGGCGGAAAGGGCCGTGCGTTCCGCGACTTGCGCCACGGGCATGCGCGCATCGATCTGGAGCGACTGGACGATCTTGCGGTCGAATTCGTCAAGAGGCACGAATCACCTATAAAAGTGGATTTTTATGGAGGAATCTACCAATATCACAGCTATGCCATATGACAATCGCACGAATATGAAGCGAAGTCCGTGGTATTATCCACGCTATGAAGAAGCCCAGCACGGATACCAGCGCCAGCGGCCTTCGTGGCGAGTACGAAGGGGCCTGCGACGATTATACCGTCGGACAGGACTGGCACGCCTACACCCCGCAGATGCACGAGCGTTGGCGGCGGCTTCATGCGCGCCAGTCGGCCCTGACCGACCGCTATGCCTGCCGCTCGTTTCGCGAGGGCCTGGCCCGGCTCGATTGCGCCGACGGCATCCCGCGCTTTGAAGACGCCAACGCCATCCTCGGTCCTGCAACCGGCTGGCAGCTCGTCGCGGTACCCGGCTTCATTCCCGATGCCGTCTTCTTCGATCATCTGGCCCACCGCCGCTTTCCGGTAACGCGCTGGATCCGCGAGGAGCACGAGCTGGACTATCTGGTCGAGCCGGACGTGTTCCACGATTTCTTCGGCCATGTGCCGATGCTGCTCGATCCCGCGATTGCCGACTTCCTCGAACTCTACGGCAAGGCCGGCGAGCGGGCGATGGCGATGAACGCGTTGCCGATGCTGGCCCGCATCTACTGGTACACCATCGAATTCGGCCTCGTGCGCGAAGGCGATGAACTGCGCGTGTTCGGCGCAGGCATCATCTCGTCGCACAGCGAGACCGTCTATTCGATCGACGATCAAGGCGTCCTGCGCCTGCCCTTCGATCCGGTCCGGGTCATGCGCACCGGCTACATGATCGACGATTTCCAGAAGACCTACTTCGTGCTCGAAAGCCTGCCCCAGCTCATCAACGACCTGGTCGGCCTCGATTTCGGGCCCGTCTACGAACAGTGGCGCGATGCGCCTGCGCTGCCGGCGGGTGAATGCCTGCCCGGCGAAGCTCCCTACAATCCGAAACGCGAGATGACCCCATGACGACCCAGTCCCCCACCGACCTGTTCGACAATCCCATCGGCCTCGACGGCTTCGAGTTCGTCGAATTCTCCGCGCCCGAGAAAGGCGTGCTGGAGCCGGTGTTCGAAGCCATGGGGTTCACCAAGATCGCCCGCCACCGCTCGAAGGACGTGGAACTTTGGCGCCAGGGCGAGATCAACTTCATCACCAATTACGAGCCGCACAGCCCGGCATGGTTCTTCAGTCGCGAGCATGGCCCGAGCGCCTGCGGCATGGGTTTCCGCGTGCGCGATGCGCGCAAGGCCTATGAAGAACTGCTCGCCCGCTCGGCCGAGCCGGTGCAGGTCGCGACCGGTCCGATGGAACTGCACCTTCCCGGCATCCGTGGCATCGGCAACTCGATCATTTATCTCATCGACCGCTACGAGCGTGACGGCGATGGCGCGCTGTCGATCTACGACATCGACTTCGAATACCTGCCCGGCGTCGAACGGCACCCCGAAGGCGCAGGCTTCGACCGCATCGACCACCTGACGCACAACGTCTACGGCGGTCGCATGGCCTATTGGGCGGATTATTACGAGAAGCTCTTCAACTTCCGCGAAATCCGCTACTTCGATATCAAGGGTGAGTACACGGGCCTTACCTCGAAGGCGCTCACTGCGCCCGACGGCAAGATCCGCATTCCGCTCAACGAGGAAGGCGAGGGCGGCAAGGGCCAGATCGAGGAATTCCTGCGCCAGTTCAATGGCGAGGGCATCCAGCACATCGCGCTGATTACCGATGATCTGGTGAAGGCCTGGGACCGCCTGAAGGCGCTGGGCGTACCGTTCATGACTGCGCCGCCCGAGACTTATTACGAGATGCTCGAAGAGCGCCTGCCCGGTCACGGTCAGCCCGCCGGTGAACTCAAGGCACGCGGCATCCTGCTCGACGGTACCACCGAAGGCGGCAGTCCGCGCCTTTTGCTGCAGATCTTCGCCGAGGCGCAGGTCGGACCGGTCTTCTTCGAGTTCATCCAGCGCAAGGGTGACGAAGGCTTTGGCGAAGGCAACTTCAAGGCCCTGTTCGAATCCATGGAGCGCGACCAGGTCCGCCGCGGCGTGCTCAAGGTGGAAGAACCGGCCGAGTAACACCCCTGGGGCCAGCGCGTCGGCGCCCGATGCGCGGCCCTTCAAGGCCTGCCGGACCGAAATCCGTTCCGGGTCGCCGGTCCGGCAGGTTCAAGAAGATGCGGAGAGCGAGACGATGACTGAAGGCCAGATTGCGAACGGCGCGCCCCGACTGGGGGGCATCCACCACGTCGCCTATCGTTGCCGGGACGCGAAGGAGACGGTCGAGTTCTACCGCGATGTCATGGGCATGGATTTCATGCTCGCCATCGCCGAGGACAACGTGCCTTCCACGGGCGAACCCGATCCCTACATGCACATCTTCATGGATGCCGGTGGCGGCAACGTGCTGGCCTTCTTCGAACTGCCCAACGCGCCCGACATGGGCCGTGACGAGTCGACCCCTGCCTGGGTGCAGCACATCGCCTTCAAGGTCGACAGCGAGGAAGACCTCATGGCCGCCAAGGCACGGGCCGAGGGCCATGGGCTCGAAGTCGTCGGGCCGACGCATCATGGTGTCTTCAAGTCGATCTATTTCTTCGACCCCAACGGCCATCGCCTTGAACTGGCGTGGCAGTTCGGTACCCCCGATCAGATGAAGCGCCTCAACGACGTGGCCGAGGACATGCTGGAGGAATGGTCGCGCACCAAGAAGGCGCCGCGTCATGCCGCCTGGCTGCACGAAAAGATCGCACAGGAAAGCTGAAGGGGCGAGCCGGGATGCGTCTCTACTCCTACTACCGCAGTTCGACGAGCTATCGCCTGCGCATCGCCCTCAACCTGAAAGGGCTGGAGTACGAAATCGTGCCGGTAAACCTGCTCAAGGCAGAGCAGCGTGGCGAGGACTTCCGCAGGATCAATCCCTTCGCCGGTGTACCTGCGCTTGAGGCCGATGGCCGGGTCTATGCGCAGTCGATGGCGGTGCTCGAATGGCTCGATGAGCGTTATCCAGACCGGCGCCTGCTGCCGGTGGACGTCGAGGACCGCTTCGTCATGCGCGAACTGGCCATGGCCATCGCGACCGAGCTGCACGCCCCGCTCAATCTTCCCGTGCTCCGGTACCTCAAGACCGAACTTGGCCATTCGCAGGAAGAGATCGACACCTGGTACCGTCACTGGCTGGAAAAGACCCTTGTCCCGCTGGAGGCGAAACTGGCGGCGCGCGGATCGGGTGATTTCCTGTTCGATGCACCTGGCCTGTTCGAATGCGTGCTGGTGCCCCAGCTCTACAATGCGCGCCGGTTCGACTTCGACCTGACAGCAATGCCGCATATGTCCCGGATCGAGGCGGCGTGCCTTGCTCACCCCGCCTTCGTGGCCGCTCATCCCGACAATCAGCCGGATTGCCCGGCCTGACCTTGTGGGGCTTTTTTTCGGCGCCATGACGTCAGACCACTAAGGTCGTTTACTTAGAATTAGTCATAGTGTGTACATTAGTGCGCATGACTTCGAGACGCCAAACGGAACGGAGATGGGCCCGCCATGATGTGCATGGCCTGCAGCACTCCTACCTTTTCCGCGTTTCACCGCGCATGGCCTGGGCGATTGTCGTCGCGATGCTCGCATTGGTCGCGAGCATCGAAGCCAACTCTTCTCCCGCAATGTGGTTCGGCCCCATTTACCTTGCGATCATGGCTTTTGCTGCATGGTCGCTCAATTCACTGGTAGCGGTTGCCATCGGCCTCGGCATTCTCGGCGCTCGACTTGCAACAGGCGAATTGGCTGTCGCTGCAAGCACCGGGCCTGCCGGCACGCCCAATCTGGCGGTGCGCGTGCTGGGAATCATGATCGTGGTGCTCGTCATAGGTGCGGCGCGCAAGGCTTGCGAGCGGGAGTGGCGCGCGGCCCGGATCGATTCGCTGACCGGGGCATGGAACCGCTCGGCCTTCTTCGAAATCCTGCGCAAGAACCAGCATCGCGGCGGCTGGCATGCGTTGATCTACGCCGACCTCGATGGCCTCAAGCGGGTCAACGACGAGGAAGGCCACGCGCAAGGGGACGAGAACCTCAAGGTCTTCGCTGAAACCGTGCGCAAGACCATCCGCAAGGGCGACGTCTTCGCCCGCATGGGCGGTGACGAGTTCGTCATCTTCATGAAGCTGAAGGACAAGGATGCCGGTACCGCCGTCGCGAACCGGCTCGATACGGCCCTCAACACCGAGTTCGGCGAGAGCCGCTTCCACTTGTCCTGCAGCCTTGGCATTCTTCTTTTGCCCGAAGGTTCGACCTCCATCGACGGCGAACTGCGCGCGGCGGATGAACTGATGTACATGGCCAAGAAGTCGCGCTCCGGCGTGCTCGTGTCGACAGCCTGTGAAAGCGGCGGCAGGATCGAGTTTTCACCGTGCTCGATCGCAAAGGAGGTGCCTCGCGACGACACCGTGGTCAGACAAGCCGACAGGGCACCCACGAGCGAGCCATGCATGACACCGGATACCCACGCCGTCGCCTGACTGCGGAACGGCGCCGCGCATGGCGTCTTGCACAGGTGACCCTACAGGCCCTCCTGCACAGATCCCCGGATGTCCTCGGGCTTGCCTTCGTCGCCGTACTGGCAACGAGCGCAACACCGGCGTGGGCGGGTGACGGCACATGGCGCGATATCGGCAATGTCGGGCGCGATGTGCTGGTAGTGGCCGCATTGGGCGTTCCCCTTGCCCGGGGCGATACCGCCGGGGCGCTTCAGGCGGGGGGCAGCCTGGGCTCGGCAGAACTCGTATCGCTGGGGCTCAAGGAAGCGTTTCCCGAGACACGGCCGGACGGCAGCGACCGCAAGAGCTTCCCGTCCGGCCACACCGCCATTTCCTTTGCCAGCGCGGCGACCCTGCAGAACCGCTACGGCTGGAAGGTCGGCCTGCCCGCGCAAGTGCTGGCCGCGATGGTCGGCGTGTCGCGCGTGAAGGCGGACAAGCATCACTGGTATGACGTTCTGGCCGGGGCCGCGATCGGCGAGACTGCAGGGTTCCTGATCACCTCGCGCCGGGACGAGCGAGTGCGCGTCATGCCCTGGGGCGATACCAGCAGCGCCGGCGTTTCCGTTTCCGCCCGGTTCTGAGCGCGGCTTCCCGCCCGCTCAGAACCCGTCGCGATCCAGTTCCTGCAGGCCCAGTTCGGCGCATAGGGCAGAGCGTGCGGCCACAAGTTCCTCCCACAGCGCGGGTGAGGACAGATCCTCCACCGCGAGCTGTTCGGGCCAGTGCCTGCCGACGAGCGCCTCTATCGCCGTCAGATTTTCCGGCGTTGCGATGAAGCGCGGGTCGACCGTCGCTGGATCGGCGACCACGCGCAGGCGCAGGCAGGCGGGGCCGCCGCCATTGGCCATCGACTCGCGCAAGTCATGCACGAAGAGGTGCCGGATCGGCCCGTTGCCCGCGACATGGGCTTCCAGCCATTGCCACACGGCGGGCGTTTCGCGCGCCTCGCCGGGCAGGACCAGAGCCATTTCCCCCGAAGGCAGCGTCACGAGCTGGGCGTTGAACAGGTAGGAGGTGATCGCATCGGCGAGGCTCACGGCGCTTGCCGGCACTTCGACGATCTCTATTTCCGGGAGCTTGTCGCGCAGCTCGGCATAGAGCCCATCACGATCGGCGAAGGCCTGTTCGTGGGTGAACAGGACCCGCTCGTTGGCGACCGCGACAACGTCGTTGTGGAACGCGCCTGCAGCTATCGCAGCCTCCGACTGGAGCGCCAGCACCGTGCGTTCCAGGGAAAGCCCGTGCAGACGCGCGACCGCGGCGCTGGCCTCGCGGTGTTGGCGCGCCGGGAAGGGGCCGCCGCTTTCGCCATAGACGAAGACCTCGATCCCGGGGCGGTCATGGCTCGCACACAGCCGCATGTGATTGGCCGCGCCTTCATCGCCGAAGGGGGCCGGGACCGGCGCGTGAACCGCAAAGTGCGCTTCGTCGGCGAAGGCGATCTGCAATTGCGCCAGCGTCTCGCGCCATTCGTGGCTGCGGTGGGGCATCGTGACCAGATTGGCCGCGGTCAAGTGGCAGCGCCCGTCGGCGGTGTCCGGGCCGGGAGAGACGGTGGCAGCGTTCGCCGCCCACATCGACGAGGCGGACAGGGCATTGGCGCGCAAGGGCGCGCTGGCCGAAGCCATGTCGGTGCCGAGCTGACGCAACCAACCTTCGTCCGGGCGACGTTGCGGCAGGAAGAAGCCTTGCGCCAGTCCGCGGTCGAGGTTCGCGCGCATCTTGGCCAGGCCCTGCAGCGCCGCGGCGCGGGGCCGCGCGATCTTGCCGGCGTTTTTCGCGGAAGCGAGGTTGCCGAGGCTCAGGCCGGCATAGTTGTGGCTGGGCCCGACAATTCCATCGAAGTTGATTTCCGTCAGCATCAGATCACCTCAGGCAGGGGCGTAAGTCACGGCGTCGCCGATGCCCACGCCCAGCAGCTTGGCCGCCGGTTCGTCGAGGCTCACCCCGCCTTCGGTCTCGGCAAGGTGCCCGAGGCAGGCGCGAAAGCCGGCAAGGTGGCCGGTGGAGACGAGGTGCGAGGGGCCTTCCTCGACATTGGCCGTAATCAGCGCGACCTTGGCATCCTTCGCCTCGCGGATGGTGCGGATGCTGTCGGTCTCGACCATCATCGACGGGCCGCCGTCGAAGATGTCGATGTAGTTCTGGAAGGCGAAACCCTCGCTCTCGAGCATGCGCATGGCCGGGCGGCCGGAGAAATGGGGCTGGCCCATGACCTGCCGGGCGCCTTCGGACAGCAGCGCGGTGTAGATCGGGTGCTTGGGCATGAGGTCGGCGATGAACTGGTTGCCGTGACGGGCGTTGAATTCGTCGGCATCGCGAAAGCTCATGTCGAAGAAGCGGCCGGCCAGTCCGTCCCAGAACGGTGAATTTCCGGCATCGTCGATCGCTCCGCGCAGTTCCGCCAGGGTACGGTCGGCGAACCGGGCGCGGTGGGCGCGGATGAACAGGTAGCGGCTGCGCGCCAGCAGCTTGCCCACGCCCGCGGAACGCTCGGTCGCATCGAGGTAGAGCCCGCCCACCTCGCTCGATCCGTCGAGGTCGGTACACAAGGTGAGCATCTCGGCCCGGAAAGTGCGATCCAGCTCCTTGGAGTGCTGGGTGATGCGCCCGATGCGGTAGGAATAGAACGGCCACTCGGTGCCGACCTGCGAGAAGATCTGGCAGGTGCCGTGGACCTTGCCGGTCTCGGTATCCTCGAGGATGAAGACGAAGAGATCGTCGATCAACGTATCCTCGTCACGGGCGAAGGCGCGGGCGGCGCGTTCCAGTTTCCCTTTCAGCGTCGGTTTGTCGGGCGGCAGATTGGTGAACCCGCCGCCGGTGCCCTTGGCCATGCGGTAGAGGGCATCGAGATCCTTTTCCCGGGCCGTGCGCAGCAGGAACGTCATCAGGCAACTCCGTGTCTGTCGAGGCGGTGCATCACCAGCGCCGTCAATTGCGCGCGGGCATCGAGCGAGTCCGCCAGCAGGAACTCGTCCGGCGAGTGGATCGCGCCGCCGCAGGCACCCATCGTGTCGATCACCGGCACCCCGCAGGCGGCAATGTTGTTGCCGTCGCACACGCCGCCGGTGTCTTTCCACGTCATCGCCTGCCCCAGATCGGCAGCGGCCTGCGAGACGAGGCCGAACAGCTTCTCGGTCCTTTCGCCCACTTGCTTGGGAGGGCGCGAGACGCCGCCGTGCAGGTTGACCTGCACTTCGTGGCGGGCGGATACTTCTGCGATTGCCGTTTCGATCATCTGCCCGGCGTGCTCGGCCAGTTCGGGCGTGCGCGGGCGGATATTGAAATGAACGATGGCAAGGTCGGGCACGGTATTGTTGGGCGCGCCGCCCTCGATCCGCGCCGGGTTGACCGAAAGCCCCTCGCGCTTGCCTGCCGCCAGCCGTATGGCAAGTTCCGAGGCCGCGACGATGGCATTGCGCCCGTCCTCGGGATTGCGCCCGGCATGGGCGGACCTGCCCGTAATCACCGCGGCATAATTGCCCGAGCCGGGGCGCGAGCGCGCCATGATGCCGCCGGGAAGGGCTGGTTCATATGTCAGTGCAGCCAGCTTGCCTTCGGCGAGACGGGCGATCAGCGTCGCCGAAGACAGCGAGCCGGTTTCCTCGTCGGCATTGATCATCACGTCGTAGCCCAACGTGGGCTCGCCGCGCTCATAAGCATCCAGCCCTGCCAGCATCAGCGAAAGGCCGCCCTTCATGTCTGCGGTGCCGGGGCCGTGGAGCGTATTGTCGTCTAGCCAGTCGCACGTCTGGAAGGGGTGGTCCTTGGCATAGACCGTGTCCATATGGCCGGTCAGAATCACCCGGCGCGCGGCCCCGGGCCGCACGGAGACGACGAGATGGCGGCCATGCGCGACCTCGTGCACCTGGCCCTTGGCATCGACTTTTTCGACCGGCGCGGGCTCGACCAGCGATACCTCGCCCGGCAGCACGGCAAAGGCATCGGCAAGGCGCGAGGCCATGGCGGCGAGGCCCTCGAGGTTGCCGGTGCCGCTGTTGATCGCGGCCCAGTCCAGCGTGCGTTCGAGGATCGGCGCGCGCTCGACCGGCGCCAGCAGGGTGCGTTCGTCGTGCGTCAGCCCGGTCATCGACGCAGCATTCCGTCGAGCGCGCCCATATTGCCGCTCGGGTCGGAGGCTTCGAAGCTTGCCATCGGGTAAGCGCAGTAGTCGGCGGCGTAATAGGCGCTGGGGCGGTGGTTGCCGCTCTCGCCCAGACCGCCGAAGGGCATCGAGCCTGCCGCGCCGGTCGTCGGCCGGTTGCGATTGACCACGCCCGCGCGGCTTTCGAGCACGAAACGCTGCCACAGCGCGTCATCGGCGCTGACAAGCCCCGCGGAAAGGCCGAAGCGGGTGTCGTTCGCCGCTGCCATCGCGGCATCGAAGTCCGCCACGCGGCACACCTGCAGGACCGGGGCGAAGATCTCTTCGTCCGGAACCGATACGCCGGTTACGTCGAGCATGGCAGGGCGCACGAAGGCGTCGCTGCGGCCCTCGATGCCCGCGAAGGGCCTGATCACCTGCGCGCCGCGATCGACCAGTCCCTCGAATTGGGCGCGGGCCTTGGCGGCGGCGCCGTCCGAGATCAGCGGGCCGATGTAGGGCTCGGGCGTCTCGTTCCACGCGCCGATCAGCAGAAGCTGCGAAAGGCTCGCCACGGCCTCGACAAGGGCGCTCCCGAAGGCGGTATCGGGCACGATCAGGCGGCGCGCGCAGGAGCAGCGCTGTCCGGTGGTGACGAAGGCGGACTGCACGACGATGGCCGCGGCTTCGTCCACGTCGCCGTCCCATGCAACGAGCGGGTTGTTGCCGCCCAGTTCCAGCGCGAGGATGACATCGGGCCGGTCGGCGAAGACGTGCCGGAAATGCGCGCCCGCACCGGCCGAGCCGGTGAAGAGCAGACCGTCGATCGCACCGGAAACCAGCGCCTCGCCGGTTTCGCGCGCGCCCTGGATGCACTGGAACACGCCTTCGGGAAGACTTGCCTCGGCCCAGGCATCTGCCATCGCCGCGCCGGTCGCAGGTGTCATCTCGGAGGGCTTGAAGACAACCGTGTTTCCCGCGAGCAGCGCAGGGACGATGTGGCCGTTTGGCAAGTGTCCGGGGAAGTTGAACGGGCCGAGTACCGCCATCACGCCATGCGGGCGATGGCGCAGGATAGCTGCGCCGAAGGGCATGTCGCTGCGCTTTTCCCCGGCGCGTTCGGCTTGCGCGGTGATCGAGATGCCGACCTTGCCGATCATCGATCCCAGTTCGGCGAGGCCTTCCCAGCGCGGTTTGCCGGTTTCGCGGCTGATTATCGCGGCGATCTCTTCCTTGCGCGTTTCCAGCACGGCCCTGAAGCGCTGGACGGCAGCGACCCGTTCTTCGACGGGAAGCGCGGCCCAACCCGGAAAGGCCTGGCGCGCGCGGCGCAGCGCGGCGTCCACTTCGGCACGGCCGGCAGGAGCGCCTTCCCAGACCAAGGCGCCGGTTGCGGGATCGATCGACTGAATATGGCTCATTGCTGCCTCGTGACTGCGAAGATGCCGGTGGCGTTCCCGGAGTCGAACGTCAGGTCCAGCATACCGGTTGCAGGATCGATGTCTCGGGTGATGAATTCGTAGAACGAGCCGGGCACCTCGCGCCTGATCTCGGAGCCGTCGGCAAGGCGGAACGGGCGCTCGACCTTGTCGGCAAGGATCGCGGTCTGGCGCACGCGGCCGTTCTGCGAAATCTCGACGCTGGGCTTCATCGGATAGCCTTGCTCGCGCAGGTCCTCGGCCAGCTGGACGACATTGTCGGTGCGCGTGGTGGCGTGATTGAAGGCATTGCCTTCGGTCGCGATCCAGGCGGCTTCCTTGCTGTGTTCGAGCAGGGCTTCGTAGTCGGCGAGAGCCGGTGCCGGGTGCTGGCGTTCGAAGGCGCGCAGGGCTCCGGCAACGATCGTCGTCGCCTGTTCGGGCGAGCAGTCTCCCTGCGCCTCCAGCGCCTGCAACGCCGACCACGCTGCCGTGCCGAGGGGGTCGCGGGAATAGCCGAACACGCGATCTGCAGCCGCCTGTGCCGTCTCGGGCAGTTCGTGGACATGAAGTTCGGAGACGAAGAACTGCGGCACCGCTTCGGGCAAGTCGCGATGGACGAGGGCGCGGCCGGTCATCTTCAGCTTGGGCAGCGGGTAGAGCCCACCGACTTCGTAGCCCATCGGCGCGAGGAAGCGGGTGAAGGCCTCGCAGCCCGAAGGCAGGTCGCCGGTCGCTCCGTCGATGGTGCGCAGCGCGCCATGGTCGAAGGCGATCGTTTCACCTTTCGCGCGGATCTGCGCGACGTAGCGGGCGGCCGTCGGGACCCGCTCAAGCAGGTCGAGAAACAGCGCGGCGTTGAGCGCCATGGCCACTTGCGCACGGGAGGGCCGCTCGTCCGTGCCCTGCAGCGCCGGGTCTATCGAAAGCGTCGTCAGTGCGAACTCGGCGCGGTCTTCACCGACGGTGGAAGCGAGCAGGCGGAACAGGGTCCACTGACTGGTGATGGCGGTGCTGGGGGCGGCAACCATGGCATCCTCGTTGTTTATTTATTGCGCGTACTTGCAATATATGTAACGCGCAGGGCGAAGTCCACCACCGCGCGAAACTTCGCGCAAATGGCTGGAAACCCGCTTTTTTCGAGGATGTCTTGAAGGAACCGTGCGGCAGCCGCCGGGCGGAACACCTCTCCGCCCGGCGCGCCGTGGTATACGTCAGCCGTGTGCGCCGAATTCGTTGGCGATGGCGGTCGTGATCCGCAGGCTCAGGCCATAGGACCGGGCGATCGGATCGATGTAGTCGCGGTGGATCTGCGAGTAGCCCGAGGCGCTCGAGTCCGGATAGTCGCTGGGCAAGTCGACGCTGAAGTCGTTGATCGAGGGGAAGCTGATCGGGAAGGCCCGACGCAGCTGGGCAAGACCGTCGTCGACGCGCAGCGTGAAGAACATCTCCAGCACATCCTCGCGGCTGATGTCGTTGGCGCGGCTGAAGGCCGGGACCATGACCGCGCGCAGGAACATGTGCTTGAACAGCGCGATCCGCAGCGACTGCAGAACGCCGAGGCTGCGACGGGTATGCTCGCGGTCGGGCAGCGGCGATTCGTCCGGGATCAGGTCGAGCAGGCGGTGTAGCTTCATCGCATCGACCCGCAGGCGCGAGGCGAGGCGGCGGAACACGCCGGTCCGGTCGTCCTTGGTCAGGTACTCGCCGATCTTGAGGCAGGCGTCGGAGATGTGCTGTTCGTCGCCGCGGTAGGGGCGGCTGGCCCAGTAGGCCGAGTTGAACAGTTCGCCATAGGCCGCCACCGTCTTGATCGAGCCGAGCGCATTGGCCGCGCGGGCGAGCCGGATGAGCTGGCGTCCGCGTTCGCTTGCGATGAGCAGGCTGGCGATTTCCTCGATGTTGCCGTCCGACGCCGTGCCGATGCCTGCGATCACGTTCACCGGATAGCCCAGCTGCTGGAGGATTGCGTTGTGCGGGATGGCGCGGATCTGGCGCAGGCTCATCGTCCTGTCGCCGGACAGGTCCGACTGGCGGCGCGACTTGCGGCTGCCGGTATCGTTGAGCAGGCCGAGCCCGAAGGCAGTGATTGCGCGCGAGTAGGTGTGGCTTTCGAGGTGATCGTGCTGGACGCCGCGGATCGCCCGGTAGAAGTCGAGGCTGAGGTCGGTGCGGCGATAGAACACGTCGGTCGGTGTGTTGGTGTCCGCGCCCCACAGCGGCTTTTCGGCCATGCGGGTGAGCGTTGCCAGCGCCAGTTCGTCCGATCCGAACCAGAGGTAACCATCGCCGCCCTGGAACGAGACTTCGGGCTCCAGCCTGATCCCGGCGCGCAGGAAGCGGCGGCGGGCCCAGGGCGACATCTGCCAGTCGAAGCGGTCCTCGATGCTGGAAGGATGGGCGCCGCGGCCCATGGATTCGCCGCCGGTATTGAAGATCAGCGCGGCAACGTCGGTCATCGCATTCGCGGCCATCGCTTCGGCGAGGCGTCCCTGCAGGCGTTCGATGGCCAGCGCTGCGGGGATCTGGCCGACGAAGCGGCCCGCGTCGGAAAAGCCGGTCTGGATCGAGACGCGCCCGCGCTTGCGGGCATATTCGCGATAGGCCGGCTCGGACAGCACCGCGTCGAGGAAGCGACCGCCGTGTTCCAGCGCGCTTTCGGTCTCGAACAGGGGCGAGACGTCGACCTTGTCGTCGATCCCGAACATGCGTGCGAAGTAGAGGGCGGCCAGCACCGTGGTCGGCTGTTCGCATTCCGCCACGAGCATGCGGATCGGGGTATCGGAATCGATGTGCTGCAGGATCTGCGCCATCGCCAGGAACTGGCGCACTGCCGTGCTGTTCTCGATCGCCAGCGCCGCGAAGTTGGAGCGCAGCGGTTTCACTTCGGCCAGAAGCTCGCGCATGCGCACCAGCGCGGCCTGGCTGGCGAGGCTGAGCTTGCCGTCCGGATCGATGCGGCGGCGGATCGCGTTCTGGAGCTGCGAGGAGTTCACCCGGAAGTGGATCCAGCCCATGCCCAGGCCATCGGAGCGCATCGCGGCGGCCACGACGAGCAACTGGCGCGCGATGTCCTGATCGGCGTGACGGGCTTCTTCCTCTAGCTCGGCAATCACGCCTTCGAGGCTGACGAGCTTGTCGGGGTGTTCGGCGGTCAGCGCATTGGCCGCAGCCGAAAGCGCTTCGGGCTGGGACAGGTCCTCGGCAAAGCGCGCGGCCATTTCGGTTGCGAGCTGGCCCGCCCGTTCGAGCCGCTCGGCAATCGCGGGCTCCATCGACCTCAGGTCCTGCGCATAGCTGGCCAGCCGCATCGCCTTTTCCTCGAGGCGGTAGCGGATCGAGGTGGACCACGAGATATCGGTGCGCCCGTCCATGTCGTAGCCGACCCAGGTGGCGAAGCGTACCGGCATCGGCTGCAGGCTCTTCCAGCGCTTGGGCCATCGGGCGGCGGCGATGTCGAACAGGCGGGCGCTGATCCGGTCGCGCGCCTTCTGGCCGCGGCTGAGGGCTGCCATCGCCTTTTCGTGTTCGTAGTCGAGCGTGATCGTGTCGCGTTCGGGCGAGGCGGCGCAGACCGATGCCTCGCTGAAATCGCCGTTTGAGGCCGAGTGGGTTACCGCTTCGGTCTGTCCGGCGGTGAGCAGGAACGTGGGGTGCGCGGTGAAGACCACGTGAGCCGCCGGGCGCTGCCAGCGGGCGGCGAACTCGGTGAAGTCTTCTTCGTTCGCGATGCTGTCGATCCGCGCGTCGTTCTCGGCGACGGGGACCGGTTTGACCAGGCGGTCGAGCCGGGCAGCGCGGGCCCGCAGGCCCTCGCATTCCATCTCGGCGACCAGCCGCTCGATGTCATCGAGCGACATTTCGCCGTTCTCGAGCTTGCGCGAAAGCTCAAGCCCGAGCTGGAAAACCGGATTGTAGAGCGGGGTCTGCGCCGTCAGGGGGTGCAGTTCCCGCAGGCGGGCGTTGAGGTCTTCGACCGTGTTCAACGCCGGCCCGCTCATCGTGCGAGCCCCGCTGCAGTTCTTGCGTCCGCTTCGATCTTCTTGGGATCGGGCTTGCCCTTGGGGACCATCCAGCTTCCTCCGACGCAGATTACGGCATCGAGGGCGAGCCATTCGGGCGCATTGGCCGGAGTGACGCCGCCGGTGGGACAGAACCTGGCCTGCGCCAGCGGGGCGGAGATCGCCTTGAGTGCGGGCGGTCCGCCGGCCGCCATCGCCGGGAAGAACTTCAACCGGTCGAAGCCCATGTCGAGCGCGAGCATGATGTCGCTGGCATTGGCGGTCCCGGGCAGGAACGGGATTTCGCGCTTGAGCGCCGCTTCGCCGAGGCGGGGGGTGAGGCCGGGCGAGACGATGAACTCGGCGCCGGCGTCCAGTGCCTTGTCGAGATCGTCGGGATTGAGCACGGTGCCGGCGCCGACGACGGCACCGGGAACCTGCTTCATGGCCTTGATCGCTTCGATCGCGCAATCGGTGCGCAGCGTCACTTCCAGCGCGGGCAGCCCGCCGGCGACGAGCGCTTCGGCAATCGGCAGGGCGTGTTCGATATCTTCGATGACCAGCACCGGGATCACCGGTGCGAGGCGCATGACCTTTTCGACCGATGCGGAAAGGTTGCTCATGCAGTATGCTCCCTGACGAAGGCGGCAGCCGCGCCGAACAGGCCGGGCTGCGGATGGGTGATCAGCTTGACCGGCAGTTTCGCCATCATGCCGGCAAAGCGGCCCTTGGCGCAGAAACGGTCGGAAAAGCCTGACTTGAGAATGGTTTCGCGGATCCGATAGCCGAGCCCGCCGGCGATCACGACGCCGCTGGCGCCCTGCGCGAGGGCATAGTCGCCCGCTGCCGCACCGAGCGAGAGGCAGAAGCGGTCCACGGCTGCGGCGGCAAGGCTGTCCTCGCCGGAGGTCCCGGCGGTCCAGATCTCGACGTCGCTCAGTTCATGGATCGCGCGCCCTTCGAGCGCGGCAAGCGTCTGGTAGATGTCGACGATGGCAGGGCCGGAGACGACACGCTCCACCGAAACGCGGTTGTGGCGCTTGCGCAGTCGGGCGAGGATGGCGTCCTCGATCTGGTCGAGCGGGGCGAAGTCGATGTGGCCGCCCTCGGTCGCCTGGACGTGATAGGTGCCCTTTCCGTCCCGCCAGAGATGGGCGACGCCAAGGCCCGTGCCCGGGCCGAGCACGCTCACCGTTCCCGACGCGGGCAGCGGCGTGTTTTCGGGGCCGGCCAGATCGAGGAAATCGTCCTTGGCGGCGCAGGCCACGGCATGGGCCACGGCAGCGAAGTCATTGACGATGGTGTGCCGCGTCGCGCCCAGTTTCTCCTCGATGAGGGCAGGGCGGATGATCCACGGGTTGTTGGTGAAGTGGATCACTTCGCCGCCCACCGGTCCGGCCACCGACATCGCGACCGCATCGGGCAGGGTGCCGCCGTTCATCTCGCGAAAGGCTTGCCAGGCGAGCTGGAAGCTGGCGTGATCCTTGGTGTGCAGCGTGGACGGCTCGCCCAGCGTGATCGCTCCGTCCGCGTTCACGCTGGCGATGGCGAAGCGGGCGTGGGTGCCGCCGATGTCGACGGTGACGAGTTCCATTTCGGCAGCCACCGTTACAGACCTGCCACTTCGAGCATGGCCGAACCGCCCTGTTCGGCGCCACCGGCGCTCATCCGGAACATGGCGAAGAGTTCACGGCCCATGCCCATTTCGGCGGCAGGCGCCGGGGCCGGTTCGCGGGCGGACAGGTCGGCCGTCGTCGCAAGCGTCCCGTCCTCGGCGGAGAGGCGCACCACGTCGCCATCGCGCAGCAGGGAGAGCGGTCCGCCGCCAAGCGCTTCGGGCGTGACGTGGATCGCCGCAGGAACCTTGCCCGAAGCACCGGACATGCGTCCGTCGGTGATCAGTGCGACCTTGTGGCCGCGGTCCTGCAGCACGCCAAGCGGCGGGGTCAGCTTGTGCAGTTCGGGCATGCCGTTGGCACGCGGCCCCTGGAAGCGCACGACGACGACGACGTCCTTGTCGAGTTCGCCGTCCCTGAACGCCTGGGTGACGGCTTCCTGCGTTTCGAAAACGCGGCAGGGCGCCTCGATCGTCCAGCGTTCCTTGTCGACCGCGGACGTCTTGAAGGTGGCGCGGCCGAGGTTGCCGGAAACAAGGCGCATGCCGCCATCCCGCTGGAACGGGTCGGAGACCGGGCGCAGCATCGTATCGTCGCCGCTCTTCGCAGGCGCGGAAGTCCAGGCGAGGGCTTCGTCCATCAGCACCGGTTCCTGCGCGTAGTCACGCATGCCGCCCGGCGAGACGGTCAGCACGTCCTCGTGGGCAAGCCCCGCGTCGAGCAGTTCGCGGACCACCCAGGCCATGCCACCGGCGGCATGGAAGTGGTTCACGTCGCCCGAGCCGTTGGGATAGACGCGGGTGATCAGCGGCACCGCCGAGGAGAGTTCCGACAGGTCGTCCCAGTCGAGGACGATGCCGGCCGCGCGGGCCATCGCGGGCAGGTGGATGGCGTGGTTGGTCGAGCCGCCGGTTGCGAGCAGGCCGACGCAGGCGTTGACGATGGCCTTCTCGTTCACGACTTGCGCCATCGGGCGGTAGTCTTCGCTCTTGCGGCCCATTCCGGCGAGGCGGTGGACGGCGGCTCGGGTGAGCGCCTGGCGCAGCGGCGTGTTCGGCGGGACGAAGGCCGCGCCCGGCATGTGCAGGCCCATCATCTCCATCATCATCTGGTTGGAGTTGGCAGTGCCGTAGAAGGTGCAGGTGCCGGCCGAATGGTAGCTGGCGCTCTCGCTGGCGAGCAGGTCTTCACGCGTGGCCTTGCCTTCGGCGTAGAGCTGGCGGGTCTTCTGCTTTTCCTTGTTGGAAATGCCGCTGGGCATCGGCCCCGAGGGCACGAAGACGGCGGGCAGATGGCCGAAGCGCAGCGCGCCGATCATCAGGCCGGGCACGATCTTGTCGCAGATGCCGAGCAGGGCCATGCCGTCGAACATCGCGTGGCTCATGGCGATCCCGGTCGACATGGCGATGGTATCGCGGCTGAACAGCGAGAGTTCCATGCCGTCGAAGCCCTGGGTGACGCCGTCGCACATGGCGGGCACGCCGCCGGCGACTTGCGCCGTTGCGCCCACTTCGCGGGCCCAGAGCTTCATCTGCTCGGGATAGCGGCCATAAGGCTGGTGGGCCGAGAGCATGTCGTTGTAGGCGGTGACGATCGCCAGGTTTTTGGCGCTGCCGGTGGCAATGGCGGACTTGTCCTCGCCGGCCGCGGCAAAGCCGTGGGCCAGGTTCGAGCAAGAAAGGAAACTGCGGTCCGAATGGCGGTCCGCCTCGCGCGCGACGAGATCGAGGTAGCGGGCGCGGCTGTCCTTCGAACGCTCGATGATGCGGTCGGTAACCCGAGCCACTGCCGGGGCGAGATCAGTCATTATGTCACTCCTGCTTTCGGGCCTTGCTCCTCTCCCCCTCAGAGCGCGGTCCTTTTGCGGTCCTGCGACCGCTTCTGTTTATTCGTGCCAGGTAACGCCGTCGCGTTCGGCGAGGGCGATGGCTGCCGAAGGGCCCCAACTGCCGGCCGTGTAGGTCTTGGGCTCGAGCCCCTGCTCGTCCCAACCGGCGCGGATAGCATCGATCCAGTCCCACTGCGCCTCGACTTCGTCGCGGCGCACGAAAAGCGTCTGGTCGCCCTCGATCAGGTCGAGCAACAGGCGTTCGTAGGCGATGCGCCGCTGCGGGCCGGCAAAGGCATCGGGCATGGTGATCGCCAGCGGTACGCTGCGCAGGCCGATGCCTTCGCGGTCGAGGCCGGGGATCTTGGCCATCAGCGAGAGGGTGATGTTCTCTTCGGGCTGGATGCCGATGACGAGGCGGTTGGGCACCGTCTTTGCGCCGCGACCCGAGAAGATAGAGTGCGGCACGTTGCGGAACTGGACGACGATCTCGGTCGTGCGGCGGGGCAGGCGCTTGCCGGTGCGCAAGTAGAAGGGCACGCCCTGCCAGCGCCAGTTGTCGATATGCGCCTTGATCGCGACGAAGGTCTCGGTGTTCGAATCCTTGCCCAGTTCCTCGTCGTAGCCGGGCACGGCCTGGCCGGTGATGGCGCCGGCGCGGTACTGGCCGGTGACCGTTTCGCTGACGTTGACCTTGCGCAGGCTGCGCAGGACCTTGACCTTCTCGTCGCGCACGTTGGTCGCGTCGTAGGACACCGGCGGCTCCATCGCGACGAGCGCGAGAAGCTGTAGCATGTGGTTCTGGACCATGTCGCGCAGCGCGCCGGAATCGTCATAGTAGGCCACGCGCGATTCCAGGCCGACGGTCTCGGCGACGGTGATCTGGACATGATCGATGTGTGCCGCATTCCACAGCGGCTCGAACATCAGGTTGGCAAAGCGCAGCGCCAGCAGGTTCTGGACCGTTTCCTTGCCCAGGTAATGATCGATCCGGTAGATCCGGTCCTCGGGAAAGGCCGAAGCGACGGCATCGTTGATGACGCAGCTGGACGCCAGATCGATGCCCAGCGGCTTTTCAAGGCCGATGCGCACTTTTGGGCCGGCAAGACCGCTGTTCTGGAGGCCGTGAATCGTCGGCTCGAACAGGCTGGGCGCGGTCGACAGGAAGATCGAGAGGCCTTCTTCGGGCTTGCCGACCTTTTCGGCGAGCGCCTTGAAGCCGTCCATCTCGTTTGCGTCGAGCGCCTGGTAGCTCAAGCGGTTGAGGAACGTGGCCATGCCGCCGCGGCGGTTGGCGGGCAGGAACTGCTCCAGCGACTGGCGTGCGAAATTGCGGAACGACTGGTCGTCCATGTCGGAACGCGCCGTGGCGATGATCTCGATGCGGGGATCGAGAAGCTCTTCGGCATCGAGCGCACACAATGACGGCAGCAGCATCCTGCGCGAAAGATCGCCAGTGGCACCGAATAGCAGCAGGCGATCGGAAGTGAATTTCGTCACGTATACGTTTCCATCATGGACAAGGTGCGCCGGGGCAGACGCGCATGGGAAATGGCGAGCGCATTGACCCTCGCAAATGCAGCATATCAAGAGTGCCCTGAGAACGCTAGGTTACCGGCATACGAATTCCCGGCACACCCCTGTTTTCGATCCCCTCTAGGCCGCTGAAATGGAAGCAAACGGGTAAAAGCTGTCAATGCTTTGGTGCACGCCGTTCCCATGTGGCGATCGCTGCCATATCACTGTCTTTCGAGTTTCCTACGCTGGCGGGCCCCACGACCGGGGCAACAAGGAGAGCGCATTCATGACGGTGGAGGGTGTCGGCCTTCTGGAACATCTGCAGACGCCCGCCATGGTCGTGGCGAGAGGGCAGGTCCGCTTTGCCAATTCCGCGGCCAAGGCGTTGCTGGGCGTGCATATCGTCGGGCAGGATGTGCGCATTGCCATTCGCGATCCCAAGGCGGTGGCCGCGATCCTCAGCGACAAGGGCGGAACCGCGCAGGTCTCCGGGCTTTCCACGGGCGGCAGCGTCTGGCAGGTCGATTGCCGGGTGCTGGGTTCGAACGAGCGGCTGGTCAGCCTCTACGACCTGTCAGAGCGGGTCAGCGTCGCCAAGTCCCATGCCGACTTCGTCGCCAACGCCAGCCATGAACTGCGCACGCCGCTCGCCAATGTGCTGGGCTACGTCGAGACCCTGATGAATCCCAAGGCGGGTGGCGACGAAGGCGTTCGCCAGCGCTTCCTCGAGACGATCCGGCACGAGGCGCAGCGCATGCAGTCGCTGATTTCCGATCTCATGTCCCTGTCACGGATCGAAGCGGTCAAGCACGAGGTGCCCGCCGATCGCGTCGACATGGTCGCGCTCTCGCATGAAATTGCGGGGGAATTCCGCACCGGGGCGACCGTCACGGTCAGGTCGAACTGCGAGAAGGCCGTCATTGCCGGCGATCGCGGGCAGATCGGGCAAGTCCTGCGCAATCTCATCGATAACGCGCTGAAATACGGCAAGGCCGAAGGTCCGGTCGAAGTCTCGATCGAGGCGGCGAGTACCGGCTGGGTCCTTGCTACCGTACGCGACGAGGGCGAGGGCATTGCACCCGAACACCTGCCGCGCGTGACCGAGCGCTTCTACCGCGCCGACACCAGCCGCAGCCGGGCCGTTGGCGGGACCGGGCTGGGCCTGTCTATCGTCAAACACATTGTCGAGCGTCACCGCGGCCGCTTCGATATCGACAGCCGCCCCGGTGCCGGGACGACTGCCTCGATGATGCTGCCCTTGCGCGAGGAGCAGCCGGCGGAGTAAGTCTGGCAGCGCGGCGGCAGAGACGGTTGTCCCTACCGCCGCGGCGATCGTCAGAAGTCGAGTTCGAAGCGGGTGCCGATGACCTGCGCGTTGTAGTCCCGATCACCCGAGGGCAGGGCCGTCGCGCCGCTGTAGTCGAGCAGCGCATAGTTCACGTTGAAGCGCAGGTTCTCGATCGGCGACCAGATCAGGCCGACGATGTAGCCGTTCTGCGTTCCGCCGCGGATGTCGCGGCTGTTGAGGTCGAGCCAGTCGTAGCGCAGGTTGACCTGGATCGAGCCAATGCCGTCCTTGCCCAGCGGATGGGCCGGTGCCGACGAAGAGAAGATGCCGTCCTTGTAGCCGCGGCTGTCGCCCGAGGTGAGGAAATAGCCCACTTCTGCATAAGCGCCGCGGAACGTCACGTCGGGAAGGCCAATGCGATTGGCGCGCTGGGCGTGGACTTCGCCCACACCGTGCCAACGGCCTGAGATCGCGGCGAGTTCGAGGCCATAGTGCGTTTCGTCCGACAGGTTCATTGCCGGGGTCCCGATCAGGCGGGTATTCGTGGAGTGGACGAACGGGCGCTGGCGATAACGCGTGGTGCTGTCCTCCAGGCGGTTGAGCTTGCGCCAGTGCGCCGAGCCGCCGAAGTGCAACTGGGTCTTGCCGATCTTCGGCGCGAATACGAGGCGGCCGTCGAAGCTGATCGAGTTGTTCTCATCGCCGCCGTTCGCGCCGTCGCTGCTGTTGGAAAGCGCGCCGATGTCGTCGGTGAACACGCCGACCTGTGCCAGTAATGGCCCGCGCGAGTATTGCGCTCCAAGGCCGAGGCGACGTTCGAAATTGAACGCATCGGTGAATGCTGCGCGCTCCATGACGCTGCCGGTGGTGTCGCCGGTGAGTTCGTCGAGCGATTGGAAGCTGTTCTGGTTGCCGAGCGTGATCAGCCAGGGGCCCTTGGAATAGCTGAGATACGTATCGACCAGATCGACCGAGTTATCTGAGAGTTCCAGCTCCAGCTTGTATCCGAATCCTGCCCCCAGCTTGCCCTGCGCGCCCAGACGGATGCGGCGCATCTCGTTCGAGAAGCCAAGGCCCCTGTCGGCAAGGCTCGAGGGTGCCGAGACATAGTTGGCGTCGGCCTGGATGCGGCCCTTTACCTTGAACTGCTTGTCGCCCTCAGTGAATTGCGGGCTGCCCTTCCATGCAATCTTCGTGGCGGGCTTGGCGGCCGGCTTTTCGCTCGCGGCCGGTGCTTCAGCCTGCGTGGCCGGAGAGGTTGAAGCGACTGCGGCCGCGCCGGTCTGTGCGGGCGTACCGGTCTGATCGGCGCCGGTTGCAAGGCGGCTCTCGAGCGCTTCGAGTCGCGCGCGAAGTGCTCGGATTTCCTCGCGCATGTTCTGCGCTTCGGCATCGCCGATCTCTTGCGCCATCGCAGACGCGGGGAAAGCAGCGATAACGGCTGCCAAGGCTGTCGTGGCCAGAAGTCGGCTCATCTTCGTCAAACTCCGCATTGTGCCCCCGAGGTATGTCCTCGGCCCAATGGGGTTGGGCCAATATGACCTCTCAATGACAGTTTGGTGACAAACATGACTGCATTGTAACAAAATATTGACGGAACGAAGGCGGTTTGCCCGATCTGACGCTGTGCATCCGCGCAATCCCCTAGGCCTTCCCAAATCGGCAGACACAATTTGTAACTATGTGCGTGAACCAGCCGGTCTGCTCGATCGGTTCAATCGTGGTTTGGTCGCAATCCCCAAAACCGAATGTCCGGTCGTTGTTGCATGTACATCGCTCGTGGGTCGCCGAACAAAATATATCGGAAGTATAAGGACAGGTTCAGTGAGAAAATTTCAGGCAATCTCGGCTCTGGCCGTTGCCGTGTCTGCCGGTTGGGCGCTTCCCGCACAGGCGCAGGTGGCCAATTCGGCGGCAGTTCTGGAAGAATTGAAGGCCATGCGCGCCAAGATGGAAGCCATGGCGCAACGTATCGACAGTCTCGAATCTGAACTTGCACAGGCCAATGCGAAGGTCGAAGTCGCCAGCCAGTCCGCACAGGCTGCAAGCGCCACGGCCATTTCGGCCAAGGAAACCGCGCAGAAGGCAATTCCGGTCAAGGTCGACTGGAAGGGGGCGCCCAAGTTCAGCAATGACAAGGGCTGGAGCTTCAAGCCGCGCGGTCGAATCCAGCTGGACGTCGGCGGTATCGACGCACCTTCCGGCCTTTCCAGGAATGCCAATGCCTCGCTCGGCACTTCGACGGAGCTGCGCCGCGCGTGGCTCGGTGTCGAAGGCACGATGCCTGGTGGCCTCGGCTACCGCTTCGAAGCCGACCTGACCAATTCCAGCCTCGCGCTTGCAGATGCCTACATCAGTTACAAGGCGAATCGGAACCTGACCTTTGTTCTGGGCAACCAGCGCCCGTTCACCGGCCTTGAGGACATGACCGCAGTCCTCAACACGACTTTCATGGAACGCAGCGCCTTCAGCCAGGCTTTCGGCTTCGAGCGGCGGATCGGCCTCGCCGCGAACTACAAGACGAAGGACGTGCTCGTCGAAGCGGGCGTGTTCTCGGATGACACCGCCAGTCTGAGCACTGACACGAACAGGAACTGGAGCGTCAATGGACGCGTGGTGTTCATGCCCAAGCTGGGCAATGGCTCGCTGCACCTGGGTGCGTCGGCGCAGTATCACGATTTCGCCGGTTCGGTCGCGAGCACCCGCTATCGTACGCGCCCCTTCCTCCACGCAACGAGCGTGCGCTTCGTGGACACCGGCACCATCGCAGCCACTGGCGAGCGCCGCTACGGCGTTGAAGCGGCCTACATGACCGGGCCGTTCCACGCCGTTGCCGAGGGCAATATGATCAGGGCGGCGCGCCCCGGCATGAGCGATCCGACGTTCAAGGGCGGTTACGCCGAAGTCGGCTACGTCATCACTGGTGAGAAGGCGCCGTACAAGGACGGGGTCTTCGATCGCCTGCGTCCCGCCAAGGGCATCGACGCGGGCGGCATCGGCGCGATCCAGGTCAACTTGCGCTACGATCACCTGGATCTCAACGATGCGGAAATCGTCGGCGGTCGCCAGGAAACGGCGGGCGTGTCGGTGGTCTGGGCGGCGACAAATTACCTGCGATTCGTGGCAAACTACGGGCACCTGTGGCTGCGCGATGCGGCGATCACCGCGGATGGCGATGATCGCTATGGCGTCGATGCCATGGGAATGCGCGCCCAGATCGATTTCTGATCCTGGGCCGGATGAATCGGTTCGCCCCGCATTCGGGGGGCGCTGATTCCCTTGCAAGGCCAAGCGTCTACTTATAGACCAGCCCCCGATCGGCCGACGTTGCCGATCGGGGGTTTCCGGTTTGCGGACAATTGCGCCCCTTGCTGGAAAACGGAAGATCTTTCCGCAATTTGAAGGGATGCAGCACAATGTCACTTCATCGTCATAGAAGTGTCATTGTACCCCAATAGGGGCGTCCCAGAATTGAAGCCCAAGGGGTATTGCCATGCATACGACCAAGACTTTCTTCATCGCCGCGGTTTCCGCCATGGCGCTGTCCGCTTGCGGCGGCTCGGGTGGTTCGTCCTCCGGCGCGCGTGACCAGATCAAGGCTGTCGGCTCGTCGACCGTCTATCCCTTCGCGACCGCGGTCGCCGAAGCCTACGCCAAGTCCACCGGCGAAAAGTCGCCCGTGATCGAATCGACCGGCACCGGCGCCGGCATGAAGCTGTTCTGCGCCGGCGTTGGCGCCCAGCACCCCGACATCGAGGACGCCTCGCGCCGGATGAAGAAGTCCGAGTACGAGATGTGCCAGAAGAACGGTGTGACCGACATCGTCGAAATCCAGGTCGGCATCGACGGCATCGCCTTCGCCGAAGCCAAGAACGGCCCTGGCATGAAGCTCACCCCGACCGACATCTACAAGGCGCTGGCCGCCAACCCGTTCGGCAAGCCCAACACCGCCAAGACCTGGAAGGACGTCAATCCGTCGCTCCCGGCCGAGCCGATCCTCGTTTACGGCCCGCCGTCGACCTCGGGTACGCGTGACGCGCTCAAGGAACTCATCCTTGAAGCCGGCTGCAAGACCGATCCGGCGATGAAGGCACTCAAGGACAGCGACAAGGACAAGTACGAGGCGACCTGCCACGACATCCGCGAGGATGGTCCCTACGTCGACGCCGGCGAGAACGACAACCTGATCGTTCAGAAGATTTCGCAGAACCCGAAGGCCATCGGCATCTTCGGCTACTCGTTCCTCGAAGAGAACGCCGACACCATCAAGGGCATCGCGATGTCCGGTGTCGAGCCGACGTACGAGACGATTTCGAACTTCTCCTACCCGGGCGCCCGTCCGCTCTACATCTACGTCAAGAAGCAGCACCTTGCCCCGATCAAGGGCCTTCAGGGCTACGTCGAGGAGTGGGTGAAGCACTGGGGTCCCGATGGCGACCTCAAGGCGAAGGGCCTGATTGTCGCGCCGGAAGACGTGCGCGCCAAGAATGCCGAAGTCATCGCCAACATGACCCCGCTCGACCCCTCGGTCCTCAAGTAAGCGTGTAAACGGCCAGATATGATCTTCACTGCAGTCCTGCTGGCCGTTTTCGGCCTTGGCCTCGTCGGCTGGTTTGCCGCACGGGCCAGGGCCAGGCTGCTCTATACCGGCCGGGGATCGATGCATTCGATGCCCGGCTACCATGGCTGGCACATGGCGCTGTGGATCGTGGCCCCGGCGCTGCTTGCCTGGGGTGTGTGGTCCGCAATCATGCCGGGCCTCGTCGAAAGCGCGGTCCTGGCCGATCCGGCCGCGGCCCAGTTGCCGCCGGATGCCATGAACCGCGCGGCGATCCTCGCCGATGCCAATGCCATCGCATCCAATCCCGATGCCGTTGCCTTCAATCCGCTGTCCAACGCCCTGGCCGAGCCGATGCGCGCGGCCCAGCAGCGCTTCGGCCTGATCGGGTCCCTGCTTGTCGTCATCGCGGCGCTGGCAGGCGGGGGCTACGGCTTCACCAAGCTGCGCGCGGGCTTCCCGGCGCGCACGCAGGTCGAGCGCGCCGTGCTCGGCCTCCTGCTGACCGCATCGCTGATGGCGATTCTCACCACGTTCGGGATCGTCGCCTCGCTGGTGTTCGAGGCCGGCCTGTTCTTCAGGGACGTCTCGCCCATCGCCTTCCTGACCGGCACCCACTGGGCGCCGGGCAATGCGGCTGGTGCCGACCTCAACGAGAATTTCGGCGCCGTGCCGCTGTTCTGGGGCACGATCTACATCGGCGCTGTCATCGCCATGCTGGTCGCCATCCCGCTCGGCCTGATGAGCGCGATCTACCTGACCCAGTATGCCTCGGGCCGCATCCGCAAGATCCTCAAGCCGATCCTCGAAATCCTCGCGGGCATTCCGACCGTCGTCTACGGCTATTTCGCCGCCCTGACGGTGGCCCCGATCATCCGCGATTTCGCCGGCTCCATGGGCATGGCGAATCCCTCGACCGAGAGCGCGCTGGCCGCGGGTCTCGTGATGGGCGTGATGATCATTCCCTTCGTCTCCTCGATGGCGGACGATGCACTGGCTGCCGTGCCCCGCGCCATGAGCGACGGCTCGCTCGCGCTGGGTGCGACCAAGTCGGAGACCATCAAGAAGGTGCTGCTGCCCGCCGCGCTGCCGGGCATCGTCGCCGGCGTGATGCTGGCGATCAGCCGTGCCATCGGCGAAACCATGATCGTTGTCATGGCCGCCGGCGCCGCCGCGCGCCTTTCGGTCAATCCGTTCGATTCCATGACGACCGTGACCTACCAGATCGTCCAGCTGCTGACGGGCGACCAGGAATTCAACAGCCCCAAGACGCTCTCGGCCTTCGCACTGGGCCTGGTGCTGTTCATCGTCACGCTGATTCTCAACATCATCGCCCTTCGGGTCGTGAAGCGTTTCCGGGAAGCATATGACTGACGCAGGCTGGCAATCGCCCGAGTTCGCCCGGCGCCTGGCCAAACGCCATGCCGCCGAGCGCCGGTTCAAGTGGCTCGGCTTCAGTGCCATCGCGCTGAGCCTCGCCTTCCTCGCGCTGCTGCTCTTCATCATGCTGCGCAATGGCCTTGGCGGGATCGACTGGCAGTTTCTGTCGGGTTCGGATTCGACCAGTGCCAACGTCGCGGGCGTGTGGGGCGCGACCAAGGGCTCGCTGCTGACGATGCTCGTCACGCTGCTGCTCTCGTTCCCGATGGGCGTGCTGGCTGCCGTCTATCTCGAGGAATTCGCGCCCAAGAACCGCCGCTGGGTGGAATGGGTCGAAGTCTCGATCAACAATCTGGCCGCGGTGCCGTCGATCATCTTCGGCCTGCTCGGCCTTGCCGTGTTCATCAACACGCTGGGCTTTCCGCGCTCTTCGCCGCTCGTTGGCGGCTTGACGCTGGCGCTGATGACGATGCCGGTCATCGTCATTTCGGGCCGCAACGCGATCAAGGCGGTGCCGCCCTCGATCCGCGATGCCGCGCTGGCGATCGGCGCAAGCAAGGTGCAGACCGTGTTCCACCACGTGCTGCCGCTTGCCCTGCCGGGCATCCTCACCGGCACGATCATCGGCATGGCCCGCGCGCTGGGTGAAACCGCGCCGCTGCTGATGATCGGCATGCGTGCCTTCGTCGCCACCCCGCCGGGCGGGATCACCGATCCTTCCAGCGTGCTGCCGATGCAGATTTTCCTGTGGTCGGACGAAATCGACAAGGCCTTCGTCCAGAACACTTCCGCCGCCATCATCGTCCTGCTGGTCTTCCTGCTGGCGATGAACGGCCTTGCGATCTACCTTCGAAACAAGTTCGAAGTCCGCTGGTAGGGACATGACCGAAACCAAGCTTACAGCCCGCAACGTCGACGTTTACTATGGCCAGAAGAAGGCCATCGACAACGTCTCGATCGATATCGACAACGGTCTCGTCACGGCATTCATCGGCCCTTCGGGCTGCGGCAAGTCGACCTTCCTGCGTTCGCTGAACCGCATGAACGACACGATTGCCGATGCCCGCGTGACCGGCGAGATCCTGCTCGACGGCGAGGACATCTACGCCGCATCGATGGACCCGGTCGCCCTGCGCGCCCGTGTCGGCATGGTGTTCCAGAAGCCGAACCCGTTCCCCAAGTCGATCTACGAGAACATCGCCTACGGTCCGCGCATCCACGGTCTGGCCTCGAACAAGGCCGACATGGATGTGGTCATCGAGCGTTCGCTGACCAAGGCCGGCCTTTGGGAAGAAGTGAAGGACCGCCTGCACGACGCCGGCACCGCACTTTCC
Source organism: Novosphingobium sp. KN65.2 (assembly GCF_001368935.1). Classification (NCBI taxonomy): domain Bacteria; kingdom Pseudomonadati; phylum Pseudomonadota; class Alphaproteobacteria; order Sphingomonadales; family Sphingomonadaceae; genus Novosphingobium; species Novosphingobium sp. KN65.2. The sequence continues at coordinate 5,538 of NZ_CCBH010000057.1, read as the reverse complement.
GGCGGGCAGCAGCAGCGCCTGTGCATCGCGCGCGCCATCGCAGTCAGCCCCGAAGTGATCCTGATGGACGAGCCGTGCTCCGCGCTCGACCCGATCGCGACTGCGAAGATCGAGGAGCTCATCGACGAGCTCAAGGAAAACTACGCCATCGTCATCGTCACCCACTCGATGCAGCAGGCCGCGCGCGTTTCGCAGCGCACCGCATTCTTCCACCTTGGCAACCTTGTGGAGTATGGTGAGACCGACCAGGTCTTCACCAATCCGCGCGAGGAAAAGACCAAGGACTACATTACCGGCCGCTACGGCTGACAAGGAAATAGCCATGGTTGACCATACCGTTAAGGCATTTGACTCCGAGATCGGACAGCTTCGTGGGCTCGTCGCCGAAATGGGCGGCCTGGCCGAAGTGGCGATCCGCGACGCGATTCAGGCGCTGACAAACCACGACGAGGAACTCGCCGGACAGGTCGTTGCCGCCGACGCCAAGCTCGACGCGCTCGAGGCCGAAGTGGACCGTCTCGCGGTGCGCACCATCGCCCTGCGCGCCCCGATGGCGGACGATCTTCGCGACGTCATCGCCGCACTCAAGATCTCCGGCGTGATCGAGCGTATCGGCGACTATGCCAAGAACATCGCCAAGCGCGTGAATGCCCTCGACGGGCGCAACAAGGTCGAGCCGATCACGCTCGTGCCCGCGATGGCCGAGATCGCCGAGGGCATGGTTCGCGACGTGCTCAACGCCTACGGGTCACGCGATGCGGCGCTGGCGGTGGAAGTCATCCGCCGCGACCAGAAGCTGGACCAGTTCTACAACACGCTGTTCCGCTCGCTGCTCACGCACATGATGGAAAGCCCTTCGACCATTACCGTGGCGACGCAACTGCTCTTCATTGCCCGTAACCTCGAACGCATCGGCGATCATGCGACCAACGTCGCCGAGATGGTCTACTATGCCGCGACCGGTGAATACTGTACCGAGCGCGACAGCCAGACCGATGATACGGGGGCTCCGGAATGAACCCGAACGTCCTTGTCGTCGAAGACGACCGCGCGCTGTGCGAACTGTTGACCTGGAACCTCAGTGCCGAAGGCTATGAGGTGCGCAGCACCGGCGATGGCGAGGAAGCGCTCCTGCTGGTGCAGGAGCAGGCACCCGATGCCATCGTCCTCGACTGGATGATCGAGAACGTGCCGGGCATCGAGGTCTGCCGCCAGCTGCGCAAGGACAAGGAAACCGCGCAGATCCCGATCCTCATGCTGACCGCGCGCGGTGAGGAAGAGGACATGATCCGCGGTCTCAAGACCGGCGCCGACGACTATGTCACCAAGCCGTTCAGCCCGCGCGAACTGTTGGCCCGCATCGAGGCGCTGCTGCGCCGCTCGCGGCCATCGCTGGCGGGCAGCGTGCTGCAGTGGGGCGATATAGAGCTCGACGCGACCTCGCACCGCGTGCGTCGCGGCGGCGAGCCGCTGCACCTGGGTCCCACCGAGTTTCGCCTGCTGCGTTATTTCATGGAACGACCCAATCGCGTCGTGTCGCGCCAGCAGATCCTCGATGGCGTATGGGGCATGGATTCGGATATCGACGAACGCACCGTCGACGTCCACATCCGCCGCCTGCGCAAGGCGATCAACCGTGCCGGTGAAACCGACCCGATCCGTACCGTCCGCGCCGCGGGCTACGCGATGGATGTCAACTGACGCCGATCCGGTAAGGCGAGGGGCCTGCGCTGTGATCGCGCGGCCCCGGCCATCATGCGCATCTCTCAGGTTATATTCCGCTCAGGATGAGCGGCGCGTGCGATTCTCTAGGCGGCTGAGAGCAGGTCTCGTTCGGCGTCGTCCGCGGCGGTGGAGATCGCGCTCAGGAACTGGTCTGTGGCGCGTTCCCAGGAATAGAGGTCTCCGAGCCGCGCCGCATCGTCGCGGCTGACCGTCAGGGCACGGGTAATGGCTGTGTCGAGTGCGTTATCGACGGCGCCTGCCGGGCGCGGCAGGCGGGCATCCACACCGCATCCATCGGTTCCGAGAATGTCGACCGGACCAGTGACCGGGAAACCCGCAACCGGCGTGCCGCAGGCCAGCGCTTCGATCACGACAAGCCCGAAGGTGTCGGTCAGGCTGGGAAACACGAAGCAGTCGGCGGCGCGGTAGGCGCTCGCCAGTTCCTCGCCCGACAGCGCGCCGAGGAAGTGGACGTGCGGATAGCGCCGGCGCAGGCTTTCGAGCGCCGGGCCGTCGCCGACGACGACCTTGCTGCCCGGTACCTCCGCATCGAGGAAGGCTTCCAGGTTCTTCTCCGGCGCGACACGGCCGACGTTGAGCAGGACCGGGCCGGGCAGGGCGCACATGGCCGGGTGGCGTGGGCCTACGGGCGTAAACAGGTGCTGGTCGATGCCGCGGCTCCAGCGCCGGGTATGGCCGATCCCGCGACCTGCCAGTTCCTGCGCGAAACTGCGGGTGGAGACGAGCACGGCGCGGCTCGGCGCATGGAAGCGCTGCATGATCGGCCAGAAGCACTCGGCGCTGATCCCGGTGCGCACCGCGGCATATTCGGGAAAGCGGGTGTGGAACGCCGATGTGAACGGCACCCCGCGCGACAGGCACCAGCCCCGAGCGGCCCAGCCGATCGGTCCTTCGGTGGCGATGTGGACGATGTCGGGCCGGGACCGGTCGAGCATCCGGCGCACGCCGAAACGCGGTGCCATGGCCAACCGGATCGAGGCATAGCCGGGCATCGGCACGGTCAGGAAGTGCTCCGGCGTGACCCGGTCGACTTCGTGCCCCCGGCGCTGCAGTTCGTCGAGCGTGGCCGAGAGCGAGCGGACGACGCCGTTGACTTGGGGAAGCCAGGCGTCGGTCGCGAGGGTGAGCCTCACGCGCCGACCCTGGCAGGAGTTTCTGTCGGGGTGCCTGCCGGGGTTGCCGCTCCGGAGGGCACGCCAGCCGGTGAAGCGTGGTCGTGGCCGCCGGTTTCAGCGACCCAGTCGATGATCGCGATCTCGCCGGAAAGGCTTTCGGCCAGCGCCGTGCAGCTCTCGACCCAGTCGCCGTCGTTGTAATAGGTGATGCCGCCGAACTGGCGGATCTCGGCGCAGTGGATATGGCCGCACACGACGCCGTCGAAGCCGCGGTTGATCGCTTCGCTTGCCACCGCTTCCTCGTAGCTGCACACGTACTGGACCGCGTTCTTCACCTTCTTCTTCATATAGGCGGAAAGCGACCAGTACGGCATCTTCAGGCGGCGGCGCACGGCGTTGAAGGCGATGTTGGCGCGCAGCAGCATGCCGTATGCCTTGTCGCCCAGGAAGGCGAGCCACTTGTGGTAGAGCACGACGCCGTCGAAGGCATCGCCGTGCGTCACCAGCAGGCGGCGCCCGTCGAGCGTCTCGTGCACTGCTTCCAGCACCAGTTCGACGCCGCCGAAAGTCAGCCCGGCATAGTCGCGCAGCATTTCGTCGTGATTGCCGGCGATGAACACCACACGTGTGCCGCGATGCGCCATCTTGAGGATGCGGCGGATCACTTCGTTGTGGGCATCGGGCCAGTACCAGCCTTTACGCAGGCGCCAGCCGTCGACGATGTCGCCGACCAGATAGAGCGTCTGGCATTCCACCGAGCGCAGGAAGTCCACAAGCATTGCGGCATTGCAGCCGCGCGTTCCCAGGTGAACGTCGGAAATCCAGATCGTGCGATACTTGCGCTTGGGCCGAAAGCCCTTCGGGTCCGGCAAGTCCAGCCAGGCCGGAATTTTGCCGCTGCGTTCGAGAAGACTGTCGACATCGGTCCGCATCAGAATGCTTCCCCCGGTTGTTACCGGTGTTTGTCTTCGCATTTTCCGGTTGCGCGGGCGTGACGTTTGCGGGTCAGTTTGATGACAGTGCCAGTTTTCACGCACCTGTCATCGATATGTCACCCGTTCGTCACACTACAGCGGCAGTAACCCCAACGTATTGACAAGGCGGGGGCAATGCGGCGCATCGACATTCTATTGGCAAGCGAACTGACCGGAGGGCTGGCGCCCTTCCGGCACGACGACTTTGAGGTTGTACTGCATCGCTGGACCGATTTTGCCGAACTGCCGCTGATCGAAGGGGCGCTCTGGATCTTCATCGACTGGGTTCTGCCCGAGATGTCGGGTCTTGAACTGTGTCGGCGGCTGCGTGCCGATGCGATCACGTCGCATGCGCACGTCACGATCGTTCTGGAAGAAGACAACGTCGAGGACCGCAAGCGCGCGCTGCGCATGGGCGCTGACGACTACATGGTCGGCCCGCTCACCCGCAACGCGCTGCTTGACCGGGTCCTGGGCGCGAGCGTGAGCGAACAGGACAGCGCCGGGATCCGGGTGGTCGCGCAAGGCGAACTGACCGTCGATCTTGCCGCATTCCAGGCTCGCTGGCAGGGCAAGCCGATCTCGCTGATGCCCAACGAACTGCGCCTGCTGCGCTATTTCATCGAGCATCCCGGCCGGGTCTTCACCCGCACGCAGCTCATCGCCGCGCTCGGCAAGCAGGAGCCGCCGGTGGACGAACGCACCGTCGATGTCTGGATCGGACGCCTGCGCCGAGCCCTGAAGGGCGTGGGCGCAGGCAATCCTTTGCGTACGGTGCGCTCGCTCGGCTACGTCTTCGACACGCTCTGAGGCGGCTCAGCCGAGCCAGCCCGCGGTCTGCGCCAGCAGCCACAGGCCAATCACCAGGAACAGCAGCGCCGCGACCGTGCGCACGACGTTGAGCGGTACCCGCTTGATGATCTCGTTGCCGAGGAACACGGCCGGTACGTTGGCGATCATCATGCCGATGGTGGTCCCGGCCATCACCGGCAGGACGCTCTGGAAGCGCGCGCCCAGCGCGATCGTGGCAAGCTGCGTCTTGTCGCCCATCTCGACGATGAAGAAGGCGATCGTGGTCGCCAGGAACGGGCCGAAGCGACTGGGCCTGGCCTCTTCGTCCTCGTCGAACTTGTCGGGGATCAGCGTCCAGGCGGCCATCAGGATGAAGCTGGCGGCAACCAGATAACGGAACCACAGGCCGTCGAGGAAGGCAGCGGCCTGTTCGCCGACAAGCGCGGCCAGGAAGTGGTTGGCCAGCGTCGCGACGAAAATGCCCGCGACGATCGGCCAGGGACGCTTGAACCGCGTGGCCAGGACGATGGCGAGCAGCTGCGTCTTGTCACCGATCTCGGCGAGGGCGACGACGGCTGTCGATGTGAGCAGGGCTTCCAAGGTATTCTCCGGGCCGGGCGACAGACAAGACAATAGCGCGGCAGAACCCGCCCGGCCGAGCGGAGCTGCAACGCCATTGGTCTCGCCCGAACGGTTGTCCGTTCTCCTGTGCGCCATGGTCTCTCGACCAAGTATGTTGACGACAGGCCACTGACGGTCCGCTTGCGCGGGCGCCAGCTGGCTACTCCCCAGATGACAGCGCGCCTCTAACCGCTGGCCTGCCGCTTGGCAAGGCGTTGCTGAGCAAGAGAAGCGCGGGATTACAGGCACGAAGACAGAAAAAGGGGGGCCCCCCCCCCCGCGGCCCCGGG
>NZ_CCBH010000056.1:0-11989 GCF_001368935.1 Novosphingobium sp. KN65.2 | reverse complement strand
GCCACACATTTAAAGCCCCGGGTTTTCCGGGGGGTTTTTTGTAGCGCAAGTCGCTCGTAGTATTACCGCCGCAAAGGCTCGGGATTCGATTGCCCGCTTCCCCCTGCTTTACGCGCTTGAGAGGATTTCGATGACGCCTGCACGCGCCGCAACCTTCGCCCGCATTGCACTCGGTCATGTCACGAGGGAATATCCGCACAAGCCGGACCATATCATGGCCGGCGATACCGACGCATACCTTCCACGTGAGATCCATCCGATCTTTTTCGGCAGTTTCGATTGGCACAGCTGTGTCCACGGCTACTGGCTTCTTGCCCGCATCCAGCGTCTATACCCGGATATCGAAGAGGTGGCGGCAATCGCTGCGCTGTTCGCGAACGCCTTCACGGCCGACAAGGTCGAGCGCGAGCGCGCCTATCTTGATCGTCCGGGGGCGCGCACGTTCGAGCGACCCTATGGCTGGGCCTGGCTGATGATGCTGCAGAGCGAACTGGAGATTGCTGGCAGTCCGCACGCGACGACGCTTCGCCCGCTTTGCGACGCATTCGCACAATTGTGGCGCGATCATCTGCCAATGCTGAGCTACCCGGTCCGTGCCGGAACCCATGCCAACACCGCCTTCGCGTTGATACTTGCCGACCGCTATGCGCGGGTCTGCGGCGATGGGCGAATGCAGACTTTGATGGCGGAACGCGCAAACCAGTGGTTTGGGGCTGATCGGGCGGCGCAGGCTTGGGAACCCGGCGGTGAAGATTTCCTGTCGCCGACCCTGATGGAAGCGTTGGCGATGCAGCGACTGCTGCCACCCGATGCATTTGCGTCCTGGTTCTCCGGGTTTCTGCCGGTGCTGGCATCCGGTACGCCGGAGACACTGCTGACGCCCGCCCGCGTGAGCGATCGCAGCGATGGCAGGATCGCCCACCTGGACGGGCTCAATCTCACGCGTGCCTGGGCCATGCGGGAACTCGCCAGGACCACCGGCGGTCATGTGCGGGATGTGCTCGAAGCCAGTGCCCGTGAGCACCTTGCCGTCGCTCTGGACGAGGTCGCCGGCGACTATATGGGAGAGCATTGGCTGGCGAGCTTCGCCATGCTCGCGCTGACGGGTCTGGATTAGGTTGTCATCTTCGCTTGCTTCCTTACCGTAGCCAACGGCATCGGCATCGGGATGGGCGGTTCTGCGGTGGCTGGCTGACTTGGCGATTACGGAAGGGCGTGTCTTGATGAGCTCCGAGCGATCGATGGAGACGAAGAACAATGCCGGCGAACGGCCGATGCATCGCCTCAACCTCAATCTGCTCTATCCACTCGATGCGATCCTGCACGCCCCGACCTTGACCGAAGCCGGACGCCGGGTGTTGCTGAGCCAATCGGCGATGAGTCATGCGCTGCGTCGGCTGCGCGATCATTTCGGCGACGACCTGGTTGCGCATTCGGGAGGGGAACAGCATCTGACGCCGCTGGGCATGGCGCTGCGTACCGAGGTCCGGCGGGTGATGCGGGAGGTTGAGGGCACGTTCAATTACGCGCTCGATTTCGATCCCCTGGCGGCCAGGCAGACGATCACCGTCGCAGCTCCGGAGGCGATCGAGCAGATGCTGATGGGGCCTGTTCTGCGGGGGCTGTCCACCGATGCTCCCGGCTTGGCAGTCAGCATGGTTCCCGTCGATATGGCGGACCCCGAGCGTTCGCTGGACGAGGGAGCCGATCTCCTGTTGCTGCCGGAAGAGGCGGCCATAGATCGGCTGGAGACGCTGGCGATCCTGAACGACCATGCATCGTGCATGGTCTGGGACGGGCACCCTGAGTTGGGCAGCGGCTACGAGATCAGCGAAGAGCAATATCTGGCCGCGCGCCATGTCGTGACGCGCGGCGAGGCGACTTCCCTGCTTGCCGTCGATGAACGGGGGAACCGGTTGTTGAAAGCCCGCCAGATAGGGGTGCGAACGACATCGCAGGCAACACTCCCGGCCATCGTGATCGGCAGCGATCTGGTGGCGACGGGTAGCGTCTGGCTGTTTCAGTTCTATGCCTCGATCATGCCGCTAAGGGTGATCGGCGCTCCGTTCCCGACGAAGCAGACCATGTTCGTTGCGCAGTGGGCAAGCCATCGCCGGCGCGATCCGATGCTGGCCTGGTTCGTCAAGCGGATCAAGGAACAGGCGGATCGCTCGCTTGTTCAGACCATTCCATAGGCTTGGTCATCGGCATCGATTTCGCTCATGGTTTCCATGAACAGTTCGAATTTGCGTGTCATGAATGTGCCGCATAACTTCCGGTCCGACGGGAAAATCCTGCGGGCGCATCCTGCGCCAAGACATGGAAGCCCGTCAGCAGGAGAACGGCTGCGGTTGTGATGGCTTTTTGGAAAGCAACCGCATCTTCGCGCCACAAGGCGTATCCGTTTTGACTTCAGGGTTTCGTTCGTTCGGGCGTGCGGCTTCGGTTGCGCGTTGGGGAAGGTGCGCGACCTTGAGTACTGGGGGTTGTATGTTGAAACTAACTGCCAACGCACATTGTTTTCTGGGGGCCGCAAGCCTTGGTGTCATCGCCGTCCTCGGCGTGACCGCACCGTCTCCCGTTTCCGCACAGACCGAGCGAAACGTCGATATCAACGTTCCTGCCATGCCGATGGCCACGGCGCTTGAGCAAATCGGCGCTCAATCGGGCGCAGAGGTCAGCTTCGATCCCGATGCGATCAAGCAGCTGACCTCCCGGCCGGTTCGTGGGGCCACGTCCGCACGGCAGGCCCTTCAGGAAGCGATCGCCGGTACGAATCTTGTGATCAGCCAATCCCCGAACGGTGGCTTCGACATCATCGGCGGTATCGTCGTATTCGCAAGGCGGGACGAGGCTGAGACCAGCATTCTTGTCCGGCAGGCATCCACCTCCGATCGTAACGGCCTGGGGCTGCGGGATCAGCCGCGCAACACGCAGGTGATTTCCTCCAAGCTGATCGAGCAGCAGCAGGCGCTCGACGTCTCGGACATCCTGCGCAACGCAGGCGGTGTCTCGGTGCAGGTGAACAATCCCAACACCGGCGCCAGCTACAGCGTTCGCGGGTTCAATGCCTCCGGTCTCGTCAACGGCCTGTCAGGCGGATCGCAATATGGCGTGCAATCCGGTGCGAACCAGCCCGTCGCCAATATCGAGCGCGTCGAGGTATTGAAGGGCCCCGATGCGCTGCTGTCCGGTTTTGACAATCTGGGCGGCAACGTCAACGTGGTGACCAAGAAGCCGAGCGCGGAGACGCGGCTGGCCGTCACGGCCGAGACGGGCTCCTTCGGTCTGGTGCGCGGCGTGATTGACGCCAACAGTGCGATCACCGCCGACAAGAAGCTCTCGGGCCGCATCATCGCCAGCGCACAGACGATGGACCACAACTACGGCGGCTATACCGGCAACGAGGACTACCTCTACGCGCCGTCGCTGCGCTTCAAGGACAGCCGTACCGATATCGTGATCGGTGCCAGCCTGTCGAAGGCGATCACCGGGATCACCGCCTATACGCTCTTCGACAACAAGACATTCCAGCTCATCGAGCGGGACCCGTCGGTGCCGATCTACTCGCCGGATGCGACTATCCGCGTGCAGACCAACCGCTTCTATTTCGATGCGACACGCGAGCTTGTGCCGGGGATCGACGTGGTCGTTCGCGGGATGCACGACAACACCACGCTGAGGCTGGCAGTCCCTCAGGTCGGCTACAGCCGTCAGGGCGATCTGGTCGTGGACATCAGCGGTTCGCAGCAGAAGGGAAGCTCCGATGCCATCGACGGCTTCGTGCGCATCAAGACTAATGTCAGCGACTTTCTGAAGCTGCGCTTGAACGTGGGATACAACTACAGCCGGGGAGACACCGTGCAGCGCAGCGGCACGACCTTTACCCGCATTCCCAATCCGCCGCTCGGCGAGAATACGACTCTTCCCGTGCAGCCTTTCCCGCCCCTGGGTGCTCCGCTGCTGCGCGCCGCGGGCAAGCAGGAGGGCGTTTATGGCCAGGCTTTGCTGGAATTCTGGAAGGTCAAGCTGCTGGGCGGCCTGCGCAAGAACTGGTTCGAATCCACGACTACGCTGTTGTTCCCCGGCGCGCCACCGCCGGTCACCAACAACAAGAGCGGCGTGACGCCCAACACCGGGATCGTCTTCGACGCGACGAAGCAACTTTCGTTCTTTGCCACGTATTCCCGCGGTGAGCAGGCGGTCTTCACGACTGGCGTCGGCGGTGTGATCCTGCCCAACATCAAGACGACCAACAAGGAAGCCGGTCTCAAGCTTGACCTGTTCGGCGAGCGGGCGACGATCAACGCGTCCTACTTCGATATCCAGCAGGACAACACCATCGTCTTCAACCCGACCCTGGGTGGCTTGACGTCCGGTCCGGGACAGCGCGGCCGCGGTATTGACCTCAACATCTCAGGCCAGCTGTTGCCCGGTTGGACGGTGCTCGGCTCCTACACCCGAACCAAGTATTCGTTGCTGACCCAGTCGGCCTCGCAAACTACCGTTGCCCGCCAGCCACGGGATACCTACAGCATCTATTCCAACTATCGGACCCGTATTTCCGACGCGGTTAGCGGCGGCATGTCCGTTGGTCTTTACGGGCGATCCAGTTCCTACGCCGATGTTCTGGGCCGGTATCAGGTTCCCGCGGCCCGCCAGATCGACGTCAACGGCTTCCTGACGGTGGCTGGATTCGACATCAACCTGGGCATCCGCAACATCTTCGATCGGCGCAACTACAACACGACGTCTGCGTTCACCTACGTCCCGGTCGACGAACCGCGTAACGTGCGCCTGACTGTCACCAAGCGCCTGTTCTGATAGGTTGCGCCAGTCATGATGCCGCCGTCTGCCGATGTCGAGGAGGCCCGCCGCGAAGCGGGCCTCCAGCCGAACCAACCCGCCCGCGAGCGATTCGCACATGCATGGCGGCTGACGACGCGATACTTCGTGTCTGAGGATTGGAAGGCGGCGTGGGCCCTGTTGATCGCCTACTGTGCGATTTCGTTCGGCGGGGTCTATACCTTCATCCTGTCGAACCACTGGCAGCGCGAGTTCTTCGACTCGATCGAACAGCGGCAATCCAGCCTGTTCGTTACGCTGATCATGACGTTCCTGATGATTGCGGCGCTGCAGGTCGGTGTCGTTCTGGCGAACAATCTGGTGTCCTGGACGTTATCGATCCGGTGGCGGAACTGGCTTACCAACTGGTACATGGATCGCTGGTTCGCTCGGGACCGTTTCTATGAGATCGAGCGCCTCCGCTTAATCGACAATCCCGATCAGCGTATCGCCGAGGACATCAAGAACTTCACGCTCGTTACGCAGGGCAATTCCCTGGTCGGTATTGCGGTCGGCCTTGTCGGAAGCCTGATCAGTGCCGTCAGCTTCGGCTACATTCTTCTCCAGACGTCGGGACCATTGGTGATACCCGTCGCTGGCTATCGGGTCTCGCTTCCGGGCGGTGATCTGATCTGGTTTGCGATCTTCTATGTGCTCTTCGGGTCGGTCGTCATCACCTGGATCGGCAAGCCATTTATCCGCCGCCGGATGCGTGAACAGCATTACGAGGCCGATTTCCGCACCAATCTCATCCATGTCCGAAGAAACGGGGAACAGATCGCCTTTTCCCGGACCCAGGACATGGAGCGGGCAGGGCTCAAGGGGTCCTTCGCCAACATCCGGCGGAACTGGTACCGGCTCATGTGGGCGAACATCGGTCTGAGCGCGGGCAGCAGCATTTACGAGCGGGTCATGGGAGTTATCCCGCTGTTCCTGACGGTGCCCAAGTTTTTCGCCGGTCAGATCAGCTTCGGCCAGGTCATGGCATCGCGCGATGCCTTTACGCAGTTCAGTTCGTCCTTGTCCTACTTTGTCCAGGTGTATCCGGGCCTTGCCCAGCAGATTGCGAATATCAACCGCCTCAAGGCGCTTGACGATTCGATCGACCATGAGAGGCCGCGCGGCATTGCTTTCCGCCCCGGAGAAGCGGGCGAAGGCATTGCGATCGATGTCGAGAACCTCGAATTGCGTCGCCCGAACGGTCAGCCGCTGCTCTCGCTGGAGGAGTGGAAGGTCCGTGACGGAGAGCGCTGGGTCATCGAGGGATCTTCCGGAGCGGGAAAGACCACGCTGCTGCGGGCCATTGCCGGCTTGTGGCCCGATGGTGCCGGTTCGGTCGCGATGACGCGGCACGGTACCGCCATGTTGGTGCCGCAGCGCCTCTACTTGCCCCTCGGGTCCCTGAAGGACGCGGTCTGTTTTCCCGACCGTGCCGAGGAACATGACGATGCCACGGTCGCAGCGTTGCTGGAGAAGGTTCGGCTGGGCACCCATGTCGCGGAAATGCACGAGTTGCGCGTGTGGCAGGATGAACTGTCACCCGGTGAACAGCAGCGCGTGGCGCTGGCCCGTATCCTGCTGCAACGCCCGACGCTGCTTGTGCTGGACGAAGCGACGAGCGCGCTCGATGCGGACAATGCCGCGCATTTCTACGAGACGGTGCGGGCGGCGATGCCCGGGAGCACCATCGTCAGCGTCGTCCATAACGAGAAGCTGGCTGCCTATCACACGCATCGTCTGCTGATGCAGGATCGCCGCGCCATCAAATCGAAGATCGAGAAGAAGGCATGAGTGAATTGCTGACCCAGAGCGAGGCGGACTTGCGCGATGCTGCGTCATTGGCGGTTGACCTTGCGGCCCGGCGCGGCGCCAAGGCGCGCGCGTCTGTCCATCATGAAGGCATTGCCAAGATCGCGGTGCGTAATGGCGAGGTCGAAACGGCCGAGCGCAGCGGCAGTCAGGGACTGGGCATCACGGTATTCCACGATAGCCGGCAGGGTTCGGCATCGACGGCAGGGTTCGACAGGGCTGCGATCGAGCGCGTGGTCGAAGAGGCGATGCTGATCGCGCAACATGTCCAGCCCGATGTCGATGCCGACCTGCCGGCGTCGGACGGGCTGGCCCATACCGGGCCCGCACCTGAACTTTATGCCGACAGTCCGCGCAGCCCCGACATGCTGCTGGACGCGGCGCAGGTCCTGGACCGGGCGGCGAATGAAATTGCGGCTTGTGACAATCGGCTGCGGGCAGGGGAGTGTGTTGCGGTGGCCACCGAAGGGCTTTGGGCTCTGGCCACCAGTGATGGCTTCTGCCGGAGTGTGCAGCGCTCCAACGATGCGCGCTGGTCGGTCATGCTCGCGCAGGATGAAGGGGGCAGCACTTCAGCCTTCTGCCAATCGCAGGAACGGCGCGTGGATGCGCTGTTTCCACCTGACGTCCTTGTTGGGCGGGCGGCTGATCGCGCGCGCCAGGCGCTCGGTGCGCGTACGATCGGCAGTCGGCGATGCCCGGTACTGTTCGATCCCTTCACGGCCGCAAAGCTGGTCGGCGAGCTGGCCGGCGCCTTGACCGGTCATGCCCAGTATCGCCGGATGAGCTTCCTTCCCGATCCGGTCGGCCGCTGCGTTTCGGCCTCGCATCTCGATCTCAGCGAAGATCCGTTCGAACCGCTCGGACTGGCCAGCGGCGGCTTCGACAGTGAGGGGATCGCCGGGTCGTCGCGCGCGATCCTGCGCCAGGGCGCTGTCGAAGGGCTGTTCCTGTCGACTTTCTCCGGGCGCAAGCTGGGTATGCCATCGACCGGCAATGCCGATGGCTTCTACAATCTGCGCCTGACCAGTTCGGCTGCAAGCGGTGACTGGCAGGCAATGCTGGAGATGCTGGGCACAGGTCTGGTCGTGACCGAGTTCCAGGGCGGCAAGACCGATCCCGCCAGCGGCAACTGGACCCAGGCGATCAAGGGGCTGTGGGTCGAGGATGGCCGTGTGGTCCATGCCGTTACCGATGTGACGCTGGCCAGCAATATGCCCGCGATGCTGACCGGCATTCGCGCGGTGGGCCTCGATGTGGAACGACAGGGGGCGATCCGCACCGGGTCCATCCTGATCGATGACATGCAGGTGGGAGGCACGGCATGAACGGCGGCGACATTGCGATCGACCGCGCGCGCGCGCGGTTGCTCGGCTCGGCGGGGCTGGACGAGGCGGCAATCGGCCGGGCTCTGGGCCATCTGGCAGGGGGCGGTGCGGATCTGGCCGACCTGTTCTTCGAGACAACGAGCTTGCGCAGCTGGAGGCTGGAGGGTGGCCGCGTCACCAACGGTGGCTTTGCCATGCGGCAGGGTGTCGGTGCGCGGGCAGCGCATGGCGGCCATGTCAGCTTTGCCCATTCGGCCGACATGCGTGAGGGTGCGCTACAGGATACGGTTCGTGCGGTGCGGTCCTTGGCGCGAGATGGCGACACCGCGCGCCAGCCGCAGGGGATCGCATTGACTCCTGCCGGGGGACGCCATGACCTCTATCCCGTCATCGACGCGGTTGCGGTCGAGGATGCGACCGCGTGGATCGCCATGCTGGAGCGGATCGATCAACTCGCGCGTGAGCATGACCCACGGATCGTGCGCATCGACGCCAACGTTCGCGCGCAGGATACGACGGTCCTGATCGCCAATGCCGACGGACAAATGGCCGGCGATGTGCGACCGATGACGATCCTGTCTGTCATGGTCGTCGCCGAAGCGGAAGGGCACCGCGCACGCGGACAGGCCGGTCTGGGGAGACGCGCGGGTCAGCGCGGCTTCGATGCCGTCTCGGTTGAAACGATGGTCGCAACCGCTGTGCGCATGGCCATCAACAACCTCGACGCAATCCCGGCGCCGGTTGGCGAAATGCCAGTGGTTCTGGGGCCGGGCTATCCCGGTGTGCTCTTTCATGAAGCGGTCGGGCACGGACTGGAAAGCGACCATCATCGCAAGCATCTCTCCGCCTTCGACGGTAAAGTCGGGGAAAGGATTGCAGCGTCCGGCGTCACCGTGATCGACGATGGCGGGATCGCCGGACGGCTCGGTTCGCTCGGTGTGGATGACGAGGGCACCACGCCGGATCGCACGGTCCTTGTGGAGGATGGCGTCCTGACCGGTTTGATGCACGATCGTGTCAATGCCGGTCTGATGAATGCCCGCTCGACCGGAAATGGCCGTCGCCAGTCCTATGCGCATCTGCCGATGCCGCGCATGACCAATACGTTTCTGGCAAACGGGCAGGACGATCCGGCCGATATCATTGCCTCGATCGATCGCGGTATCTACGCGACCGAATTCGATGGCGGGCAGGTCGACATCGTCACCGGGCGCTTCAACTTCACGACGATCGAGGCCTGGCTCGTTGAAAAGGGCAAGCTCGTCGCACCTGTGCGCGGGGCGACCCTGATCGGCGTTGGCAATGAGGCGCTCCGTCATATCTCCATGGTTGGCAACGACCTCGCTTTCGACACCGGCATGGCGACCTGCGGCAAGCAGGGACAGACGCTCAGCGTCAGTGTCGGCCAGCCGACCCTCCGCATCGACCGTATGATGGTCGGCGGACAGGCCGGTTGATGGCCTCCACATCTTCATTTTTTCCAAAAGGAACAGCGATCATGCGTAACGCTACTGAGCAGGATTTCGACGACATCGTCATGAAGAACGACAAGCCTGTACTCGTCGATTTCTGGGCGCCCTGGTGCGCGCCATGCAAGGCGCTGGCTCCGACGCTGGACGAGCTGGCCGAGGAATACGCCGAAGAAATGGAAGTCGTGAAGGTCGATATCGAGGCCAATCCGGCGCTGGCGACGCGGTTCGGCGTGCGCGGGATTCCGCTGCTCATGGTTGTCAGGGATGGCGAAGAGAAGGCCCGCACCGTCGGCACGATTTCCCGTAGCCGTCTGGACGCCTTCGTCGAAGCCAATGTGGGGGGCCAGTAATGGCCGACGTCGCATTTCTGGGCGATCCTGCGGTCAAGGCGCAGGCACTCGCCCGGCTGCGCAGCCACATCGCGGCAGGGACCTTTGTGTTCTTCCCCGCATGGGCGGACGGCAAGGCCAATATCATCGGCGCGCTTGTCGAAGCCGACGACAAGCAGGCCTTTGCCGAACGGTACGGTTACCCCATCGCATTCGCGACCGCGTTGGAAATGATCGTCAACGCATTCAAGGTCCTGCCGGATGCCGAGGAATTCGTTGGCGCCCTGCTGGAGCGCACCCCTGTCGGGGTCGATCTCTCCCGGATCGTGCCGCAGGTGCTGGTCTCGCTCCTCGCGAGTCCGGATGTCGTCGCTCTGACGGGCCGATATGGCGAAGTGGAAAGATGCAGGCGCGAAGTGCTGGCGCTGCACCAGCGCGTGATCGGCGGCGAGGTCCCCGACCGCAAGGAATGGAAGGCGATACGCATGGCCGCCGTCGCCGCGAGCGACGCTATTGTCGATGACGCGCTGCCGCACCTGGCCAGTCTGATCGTCGAAGCCGCGGCCTGGCCCGCGACGATGCGCAGCGTGCTGCACGACACGCTCGGCGCCTGTGGCCGTCTGGAGATCCAGCAGATGATGGATACCATCGGTTGGACGCAGGCGCACGAAAGCCGCGTCTTCAAGATCCGGGAGCAGGCGGAGGCCGATGGGCGCATGGCCGAACTGGAAGGTCTGGACCGGGTGCTTGCGCTGCTCGATCACGACGACCCGGAACTGGCGCGCGGCTTCCGGAAACGGCTCGAACATTTCGGGAAGCTCGGGGACCACTACCGGACTGTCGGGTGGAAGATCATCGAGCTTATCGAACAGGCACCCAAAGCCGTTCTGCCCCGCGAGAACGCGGACTGACAAGGTCCGCAGGCGAAACGCCCCAACCCGGATTGGATGACGATGAACCCGTTGCTGAAGACGCTGGACCTGCCGCGCTTCGCCGAAATCAGGCCCGATCAGATCGAGACCGCGCTCAATCAGGTGATCGCTGACCATCAGGCGGTCGTGCGCAGCCTGGTTGAGAACGAGCCGGTCACCTTTGCCGAAGCGTGGATGCCGTTGGAGCGGGCAGGCACCGCGATTGCGGGTGTCTGGTCGGTCGTCTCGCATCTTCATGGCGTGGCGGACAGCCCCGAACTTCGCGCCGCCTTTGCTGCCGGGCAGGCCCGGCTGGTCCGGAACCATCTGCAGATGATGCAGAACGGGGCCCTCTACGAGGTACTCGTCGGGCTTTCGAGGACGAGCGAATTCGCCGGATTGCCCGATGCCGATCGCACCGCAGTGGAACATATGATCCGCGATTTCCGGCTTTCCGGTGTGGCCCTCGATCCCGAGAAGCGCGAACGTTTCGCCGCGATCTCAGTGGAACTGTCCAGCCTGACCACGGCGTTCGGCAATGCCGTTCTCGACGCGACGGATGCCTGGTTCGAGCATGTCGTGGATGAATCGCTGCTCGCCGGACTCTCCGATTCCGACAAGGCGATGTTCGCTGAGAATGCCAGGGCGCGGGGCCAGGCAGGGTGGGTCGTGACGCTGCAGATGCCGAGCGTGAATGCGATCCTGTCCTTTGCCGAGGACCGGGCCCTTCGTGAGCGCGTGTATACGGCTTCCGGAACGCGGGCATCGGACCGGGGGCCCCATGCCGGTCAGTTCGACAACTCCGAACGGATCGCCGGCATCCTGGCTTTGCGTCGCGAAGCGGCTGCTCTGCTGGGCTTTGCCGATCCGGTTGCATGGTCTCTGGCCACGAAGATGGCTTCCGGGGCAGGGGACGTTCTGGCTTTCCTGCGCGATCTGGGGCGCCGTGCGAAACCCGCGGCAGAGCGGGAGTTCGCTGCCCTTGCGTCCTATGCTGCCGAACACCTCGGAATCGGCGATCTGCAGCCGTGGGACGTCGCCTTCGTATCGGAGCGGCTCCGCAAATCGCGGTATGCCGTCGACGAACAGGAAGTGCGCGCCTATTTCCCGGTCGAAAATGTCATTACCGGCTGGCAGGATCTGCTCGACCGACTGTTCGGGATCCGCATGGTCGAGCGACGGGACCTAGCCGTCTATCATCCCGATGCCTGCTATTACGATGTGACCGACGAAGATGGCGAAGTGTTCGCCGGGGTCTATCTCGATCTCCATTCCCGCCCCGGAAAGCGGGGCGG
>NZ_CCBH010000055.1:0-5781 GCF_001368935.1 Novosphingobium sp. KN65.2 | reverse complement strand
ACGGTTCGGGGCGTGTCGCGGCTTGCGCTCAATCTGGTTTGCTAGACGCTTTCATCCTTCCCTTTGGTGCAAGCCCGATAAGGAGCGCATGCGCGGGGCTTGAAACCCCAATACCGGGGAAAGGCGGGAAGCCGGCCGTTGAAGCGGACCTCATGCGTCGCGGCATCATGACGCTCGAAACCAACGTCCTGGCATTATCGGCAGGACCTCGGTAGGCACGCCCACGAAGCAAGGAAAGACCCTTCCATGCCTCCAAGCCCGTCGATCTTGCGCTCGCGAAGCGAGGGGCGGATAGGCTTCCGACGTCGGCAATACCGCCATGCAGGAAGAAACGCTCGGGTAGCCAGTCATTGAGCGCGTCGAAAGCTGGCTTGCGTGTGGGCTCGTTGCAGGGGGGGGCGCCGCCCGCACGAAGATTACGGCGAACCGTATTGCGCGCGCAGCCAAACTCCTTCGAAAGCCGCTTGGCTCACCAGACCAGTTCATGCAGCCGCATCATTGCGGCCACCTCCTCTGCCTGCATCGGACTCAGTTGTGCGGGAAACTCTGATCGCCTGTCGTCAGACCCGAGGGGGCAGGATGTCAGTTCGTGTGATACAAGATAGCGGGGGCGCTTCAGATTATTCAGGCAGAGGAATGCGCTTGAGCATCGGAGAGCCGTTTGGTACCCGTTCATGGTCAACCGGCACATTCTACTGGAAGTAGCTAGGCATTTGAAGACAATCGATCCAGTCAGTCCGGATGATAATGAGACCAACCGGTTTTTCGCTAATCAGGCAGCACAATTTCGAGACGTGCTGGTAAGCGAGAATCGGTCCAAGACACTTGTTTATCTTTTTGATTATCTGGTTGCGCGATCCGGGGATCCGCGCGCGCCCAAAGAGATCGAAATAGCGATGACGGTGTTTGGCAAAAGCGCCCAGTTCGATACTTCTCAAGACTCGACGGTGCGAGTGCACATCCACCGTCTTCGTCGCCAGTTGGAAAGTTTCAACTATGGCAAGAGCGGAAAACTACTGCAAATTCCCAAGGGGGACTATCGCCTCCTGCTGACCGAGGAGGCGGAAAGTGCTGACGACGACGCCATCCTCATTGAGGTGCGCAGCAAGCCAAGTGGGCAAAAACGAACCTGGACGGTTATCGCGATTTGTTTTGCAGCGACTGCGATCTTTTGGGGGATGCTTCTATTCTCCGCCAGGAGCCAAGATTCCGTTACGTCCACCCTCAGGCAGACGTCGTTCTGGAAACCTATCGCAGCACACGAACGACTGCCACTGATCGCTGCCGGTGATTTCTATATGGTCGTGGAAAGTGGATCGGACGGCAAAATTCAGCGCCTTGCGATGCGGCCGGCAATCCGTTCTGGGCGTGATCTGGACAAATATCTGAGGATGCATCCCGATCAATACAGTAAGTTGCGTGATCGTGATATCCATCGCCTTCCGGCAACGGTCGCAATGGGCGCTGCGGAGATTTTGCCAATAGTGGCATCTGTCCGTCCCGATCATGCGATGGCCGACATCATTCCGGTTTCGCAAATTTCACAAGAAACCATCGATTCAAACAACATCATCTATATTGATCGTTTCTCGGAACTTGGGATGTTGCGTTCTCCTGCGCTTGGGCAGTCTCACTTCGCTCCCGGCCCCGATCCGAATGAATTGAGGGATCTGCCTTCCGGCAGGACTTTCAGGGTTCGTGCGGCCGCCGAAAATCAAATTGGCCGAGATGATGTGGCCGCTGACCCTTATGGCTATGATTACGGATATATAGCCAGCTATCCCGGCCCCTCGGGCAATCAGATAATTGTTATCTCAGGTATGGAGGATGCGGCACTCGCCCAAATGGTCAAACTGGTGGGCGACAAACGGCAACTCGGCATCTTGTCGCGGCAGATCGGTGATGCCAAAGCATTCGAGGCGCTTTATCAGGTGCGCACTTCCGGCGGACTGATATTCGACACCCGCCTGTTGATTGCGCGGGTATTGGAAGCCAGCAAGGTGTAGCACCTTCTTGAAGGGCGTCCGTTCTATTCGCTGTGCCGCGTTTTGTCCCAGATGCGTTCGGCATTAATAGGCCTGGCGATTAGCAATGTGCTGCCATAGCTGCGATTGAACATCGTGCGGACGTGATAGAGGGCTTCAAAAGAGCGGAGGTTTCCACCGACGCGCTGGCGTAACTGTTGCACCATCTTTGCGTCCATGACGACATTTGCCATTTGCGCAGCGCCGGCATCGCCTGTTCCTGACAGGATCAGAATCTGGTTGCCGGAAGGGCCGGGGTAGCTGGCGATATAACCATAATCGCGTCGCGGGACAATTTTGTCGGCCAGTAAATACGGACTGTCTGATAGAAAATGTTGTCGAGACGGCGTGTCGATCAATTCGTAACATGTCTTGCCGCAGCGAAATTTGGAGGCCTCGAGCAGGGGATTTCTCAGCAGAGGTGACATGGCATCAAGAGCGCCGAGATAGATGATGTCCGATGACTTCATCATGTCGGGATTTAGATTTGAAGATGTCGTCGGCTGTAGCGGTACATTCTTGAGGTAAGACGACAGTTTACTGATGGATCCCAGAATATCCGAGCTTACTGCATAGAGGTCATCGTTGATAAAGTAATTCCGATTCTCGGGTGTCTTGTTGAGATGTTCGTAGAATGTATCGACATCTCCAATCGATAGATCCTGAATTACCTCGCTGAATTCGTCTCCATCTTGCGCTCTCTCAAACATGAAATAGTCGCCAATGACGAAGAACGTATGTCTCTTGCTGCTGCTGAAAGGCTGCCAGAGCTTTGAGCGGGCAGGGCCATTGCTTGAGTCAAGGGCGTTGCCGAAATAGAATGAGGCGAACAGCACGTTCACCAGCAATAATATCAGAATGGCAGCAAAAATGAGGCTGGAGCGATGTCGGGCGATCGGCAGCTTGTCTGTCGCTGCCCAGTCATTTTTGCTCTCAACTCCTGGCGTTTTGAGTACAAAAACATATTCACCTGGAGGAATGGTCAGCTGTGCTCCCGACTTGTCAGCATAGAACATGTCGAGCTTCTTGCGCAGCCGATAGACGCCAACCCGGACCCGTGAACCTTGATGTCCAGGCTCGCTCGAGCCTACCCGAAATATTTCTTCGGCAATCTCGGTCTCTTTTGGGCAGCGGCCTTCAATCGATTGCTGCAATAGAAAATCGAAGAGGCGGAGCAGCGTATCCGACCGGTTAGAGGCAATGAAACTGCGGACACGACGCCCTTCGTCCGCCAAGGCCTGGGCCGTATCGGCGGGAACAGAGCTTTCTCCTATCGTCATTTCCCCATCATCGTTCCGCCCCATTGCAACCTTTGCACGCTAGCCGGATTTCAAGCGAAATCAAACATCCATGCCGGTCCTAATGGGGCGGAACCAAGAGTGTTTATTTAGCGCCGCCGAATGACACTGTCCCGTCCGGATTGATCACGTCGAGACGATGATCGCAGACATATTCCGGAATGCGATAGTCGGGGTTTCGCTTGTACTCCCACCTGAAAGTATAGGGCTTCTGCAGATATTCCGGATCCTCGACAGAAACATCGAGCCGCAGCTTATCCGGACCGATGAGTTGATAATGCTCTGTCACCGTCATCGCATCGCTATGGGGAATGTCGTAGAATTTGACGCTCTGTTGTACGCCGCGCGTCTGGACGACCAAGGTATCACCTTCCCAATGGGCCGAGGAAAATCCGTAATATGACGGCGCTAGATCGTCCGGCTCGGGGAAGGGCGCATTCATATAGATGCGACGTGTCTGCATGAAAAGCTCGGCAAGTACGGTAATCTGGCCGGGATTCTGCAGAATCTGGATGGGGTAAATGGCCTCCATGATGCCAGGTGTGCCTTCCGGAAGGCATTGTGTGCTGGCGTCGACAAGTGGCGTGCCAGCCTTGAGCATTGCCTGGCGCTTTTCCTGCAGGGCCTTCCATTCGCTTGCGTAGGGCTCTTTGAGGTCTGGGCCGCCGCCCGGGGGAGGGACCAGCTTCGTTTCGTCGCCATCATCGTCGAACGGAAAGGGATCGCGCTCCCATACACCGGTTATGTTGGGTTCCGCTTGGACACCGGCAGCCTTCGTGACCTGGTCCGAAGCCGGAGAAGCAGCCATCGCCACCTGATTTGCCCCGCCCAGCGCCAAGGCAGAACATAGGGCAAGGCTTGCGATTTCTTTGAAGTTCATCAGACCCCTCGATCCTGTTATCGTGTCAGAAAACTAATCTTCATTTCAACAGTGAGTTTTCCGGCTGCAAATGGCTGATCAGGCCTGCGGCCGGAATGCGTATCACCATGCATCCAGCTTCTTGCCGCCGCCCAGGGTTGCGACCTTGAGCGCTCCGCCCGGCTTTCCGTTTCTCAGCGGGAAGTAGGAAATGTCGATCTTGTCGCCGGCCTTGAGCGTATTAAACTTCCAGCCAGCTTGCTTCATGTTGGAGGGGCTGTTGCATTCCAGGGCAAACGTCTCCGTGCCGCTTTTCACGACCACGTAGACATGCGGATTTGCCCATTGAAATTGTACGACAGTCACGCCCTTGCGATCAGTGGTTTTTGTCTGATCGAACATCGCAAAAGAATGGTGCGCCATGGCAGGCAGGCTGATCGTGAGGAGGCCTGCGGCAAGAACGGAAGCGCACGTTTTGAGTCTATTCATTCAAGAAACTCCTGTCTTCGACAAACGATCTTGCCGAAGTTTGTCAAGTTTTTGATCGATCGCATTCCGGTCTTTTCGGTCAATCGGCCTGCCGGTCGCCGGGAATGATTCTGGCTTGCAGGGCCCGGCGGTAGCGATGTGCCATCCAATCTAGTCCTGTGCGGTAGGGGCCGGAAGTGCGAAGCGGTCGTGAAACCGTTAATCAACACGCAGATCGTTCGGCGCGCGCCGAAGGTATTGCGGATTCTGGCCGAAATTCCCGATGCTTCCTGCCAGATTTTTACAGGTCATCGCGTCCAGGAGGGCGCTGCGGCGGCCCCATAAATTAACGTAACGCGTCGAAACGAAACGTTTCCGAACAGTTTCAGGGGCCGGTCTGATATTTACTTCGATGCAACAAACTGCGCCAATACGACGGCAGCGTTGCTTATGATGAACTATGCGCGGCGCTGTCGATCTGGGTGAAATCTGACAGTTCGCAGTCGGTTTTGGCTGGTTCGGGCGGACTTGAAACAGGGATTTCCAATGCTGCTGCCCGACTGCCGAAAGGGGCCGGATGGCCGCTGATCGGTGCGAACGGTCATAAGAAGCATACACAGGGAAATGTGGAGGAATATGACAAACTTGAAAGCTTGGCCGGTACAGCTTGAAGGCGGCGCTACACCAGTAACAGTTTCGCGACTGGCGTCCTATGGCGCGCTTCTCCTTGCAGGATCTGCTTTCGTGCTCCCTGTAAGTGCTGCCCATGCGCAGGATAGTGGCGCGCAAAAGGGCGGGTATCAGGAGCCCATCGAGATGGACGAGATCATCGTTTCGGCTCGCCGCAAGGACGAGAAGCTGATCGATGTTCCCGCTTCGATCACAGCCTATTCCTCCGACTTCCTGAAAACCCAGAACATTCAGAATTTCACGGACTATGCCACCCGCATTCCCAATCTGAGCTTCCAGTATGGCTTGGGTGGGGACCTGCTTTGGGGCGGCAGCCGTGAAACCACGATCCGCGGTGTCGCCGGCTCCGGGACGACGGCCTATTATATCAATGACACGCCGGTCCCTTCGTCGGTCAGCCCGCTGACCCTCAACCTCGACCGTGACCGGCCCCCACTGAGTG
>NZ_CCBH010000054.1:0-5405 GCF_001368935.1 Novosphingobium sp. KN65.2 | reverse complement strand
ACCCGCTGATTAAGAGTCAGCTGCTCTACCAACTGAGCTATGCGTCCACGCTACCTGCCTTGAGGGCCTTGCGGCCCCGCCGATTCGGCGGCGGAGCGGCCCGTATAACGTCTGTTTCGCGGATGAGAAGAGGAAACTTTCAACAATTTCAGGAGAAAGATCCCGGCTTCTGATTCCAGCGGTTTACCGCCATTATCGAGCCGATGCAGATCATGTTCGTCAGCATCGATGTGCCGCCGTGGCTCATGAATGGCAGCGGAATGCCGACGACCGGGGCGAGCCCCATCACCATCATCAGGTTGATCGCGACGTAGAAGAACACGGTAGCCGTCATGCCCGCCGCGAGCAGGCTGGAAAAGCGGTCGGGCGACTTGCGGGCGACCGACAGGCCCCAGAACAGCACGATGCCGAAAACGGCGATCACGAAGAATCCGCCGATCATTCCCCATTCCTCGGCCATGGTGGCGAAGACGAAGTCGGTGTGCGGCTCGGGCAGGTATTGCAGGTGGCTTTGCGAACCATTGCCGAAACCCTTGCCGAAGATGCCGCCCGAACCGATGGCGATTTTCGACTGGGTGATGTGATATCCTGTGCCCAGCGGATCTTCCTCGGGATTGAGGAAGGTAAGAACGCGGTTGCGCTGGTAGCCGTGCAGTAGCGTGAAGAACGCGATCGGAATGGCGATCAGGGCGCCCACACCCGCGCTCACGAACCACCACAAGGGCAGACCGGCAAGGAACATGATAATCGCGCCGCCGAAGCAGATCGCCAGCGCGGTGCCAAGGTCGGGCTGGAGGATAACGAGAAAGGCGGGAATGCCGATCAGCACCCCCGCAGGCACGAGGCCGCGCCAGCTTCCGATCATCGAGGCGGGTAGCGATTCGTAGAACTTTGCGAGGACCAGCACGATCGCGGGCTTCATCAGCTCGGAAGGCTGCAGCGTCATGAATCCAAGGTTCAGCCAGCGCTGGCTGCCGCCGCCCATCGCCCCGATTGATTCCACCAGCACGAGCAGGACGACGATTCCGCCGTAGATGGGATAGGCCGCCTGCCGGAACAGGTTGCGGCTGAAGCGCGATATCACGATCGCCATGACCAGGAATACGAGGAACCGGATCACGTGGCTCAGAGCATAGGGCTGCAGGTGCCCGCCGGCCGCCGAATAGAGCACCGCCCCGCCCAGAGACACCAGGGCGAAGAGCGGGATGAGCATTTGCCAGGGCTGGCGCGCGACTGCGTCCGGTACGACGGAACGGTTCATTGCGTTCCCCCGTTCGTGGTCGTGCGGTCACCGGAATTCGCGCGCGGGTTCGGGTTCTCGGCGGCGCCAGCCTCTGCGCTGCCGGTCGCGACCGGTTCAGGACGCGGCGATTGGGCATCGCGGACTATGGGCTGGTTCGCAGTCTGGTCTTCTTCGGACTCGCGCACCTTGCGACTCTCTTCTTCGGCCGACACCTTCGGGGCGGATACGCCATACTGGGATACGTAGGACTGGTAGCGCGCATCGAGGCGCTCTTTGGCAGTCCCCCCCCAACCCTTTTCGAACTCGTGCAGCTTCTCGAGGGCGAGTTCGGGGTCCCACAGGTAGGTCATGACGTCGCGCGCGATGGGATAAGCCGCACTCGAACCACCACCGTGCTCGATAATCACCGCGCAGGCATAGCGGGGCTTGTCGAAAGGAGCGTAACAGATGAAATGTCCGTGGTCTCGGTACTTCCACGGACCGGTCTTGCCGCTACTGATGTGAAGACCGACGACCTGTGCCGTGCCAGTCTTGCCGGCGAGCTTGATGTCGTCAAAGGGGAGGGCGGCGCGGTGCGCGGTGCCCGGACCGTTGACGACATCCGACATGGCCTGGTGCACGTAGTCGAGATGATCCTGCGGAATGCCAAGTGATGCGACGGGATCGTTCTCGTGGCCGTAGAGCAGGCGCGGCATCAGTACCTTGCCGCTGGCAATGCGCGAGGCCATCACCGCCTGCTGTAACGGATTCACGAGGAAATAGCCCTGACCGATCGTGGCATTGACCGTATCGAAGGTTTGCCACTCCTTGCCATACTTCCTCAGTTTCCAGGCCGGGTCCGGCACGGTGCCGTAGGACTGGCCGACCACCGGCAGGTTGAATTCCTGCCCCAGGCCCAGCCTGCGCGCCATCGCCGCAATCGGATCCATGCCGATGCGCTGGGCGAAGTGATAGAAATAGACGTCGCAGCTCTGGTAGATGCCTTTGGCCATGTTGACCTGGCCATGGCCGCGCCGGTTCCAGCAGTGGAACACGCGATTGCCCACCCTGAGGCCGCCGCCGCAGAAGACGCTTTCGTCGGGGTCGAGCCCGGCTTCCATGAAGGAGAGCGCCACCATCGGCTTGACCGTCGAACCCGGTGGGTAAAGACCGCGCAGCACCTTGTTGCGCAGCGGCACGTGATCGTCGTCCGCCAGCATCTTCCATTCGAGGCGGCCGATGCCGTCCGAGAAGCTGTTGGGATCGAAGCTGGGCATCGAGGCCATCGCGAGCACGTCGCCCGAATGGCAGTCCATCACCACGACAGCGCCGGATTCGACGCCTATGCGCCGCGCCGCATAGTCCTGCAGCCCGCTGTCGATGGTCAGCTTGATAGTCTTGCCGGGAACGTCTTCGCGCGTGTCGAGATCGCGCACGATGCGGCCGGAGGCGGTCACCTCAACGCGGCGGGCACCGGGCTTGCCGCGCAGTTCGTGCTCGAAGATCTTTTCCAGTCCGTCCTTGCCGACCTTGTAGCCCGGCGTGATCAGGATGGGATCGTGATCCTTCTCGTACTCTTCGGCCGATGCTGCGCCGACGTAGCCGATCAGGTGGCCTACCGAAGGCCCGGTCGGATAGTCGCGCGAATAGCCCCGCTGGGTGACGACGCCGGGCAGGTCGGGCAAGCGGACGCTGACGGCGGCAAAACGTTCCCAGTCCAGGTTCGAGGCCACTTCGACCGGCGCGAAGCCGCGGGCCTTGTCGAGCTTGTCCTCAAGGTCCTGCATGTCGACAGGCGACAGTTCGAGCAGCTTGCCCAACTGCGCGATGGTGCGCGCGCTGTCCTGCATGCGTTCGGGAATGACGTCGACACGAAAGTCCGCTCGGTTCGAAGCCAGCGGCGTACCGCGGCGATCGAGAATCCAGCCACGGCGCGGCGGGATCAGCGACAGGTTGACGCGATTGCTTTCTGCATCGAGCTTATACTTCTCGTTCTGCGCCACCGCGAGGTAGCTCATCCGTGCAGCCAGCAGAACGCCGATGCCGCCCTGCACGGAACCGAGCACGACGGTGCGGCGGTCGAAGCTGTTGCGCAAGGTGGCCATGCTGACATGGCGCTTGAAGTTGAATTTGAAGTTGAACTTCATTTCAGGACCATCAACGGCGTGAGCCGGATCCGGTCGATCTTCGCAACGATAAGTCCGACGAGCGGGTATGAGAGCACTGAAATCACGATCTGCGGCACAATAACATGGAGCGGGGCAGCGGCGCCGGCGATATTCACGAGGCCGAGGCTGAGGACGATATAGGCGACGATGAGCCCGATCGCCACCAGCCACTCGGTCACAAAATTGCGCCAGGGCAGACGGGTCTCGATCACTTCGAGGACGATGGCCGAAAGCGACCAGAGCAGCACGGCGGAGCCGAATGGCTGTCCGGAGAACAGGTCGTCGAACAGGCCGAGCGGCAGGCCGGCCCAGATCGGCAGAAGGCCGGGTCGCAACTGCTGCCAGGAAATGAAGAACAGGAAGCCGAGCGGCGGCAGCACCGGCGCGGAGGCGATCATCAGCCAGCCCGGCACCAGCGATGCCAGCATGATCGAGATCCAGGGCAGGGTCAGCGCCACCAGGGGCGAAGGAGCGCGATTGATTCGCGGACCGGTCGCAGCGCTGCGTCGCGGTCCCATCATTCGGCGAACGTCTCGCTGTTTTCGTGGGCCGGCGGCGGCGGCTTGGGCGTCCAGACCTTCTCGATCATGACATAGTCGGTGTCGGACGGATTGCTCAGCACGCGCGCTACCGCGCCATCGCGTACGATCTCGGTCAGGATCGCCATCGGCGTTCCCGGGCGGTAGAGCCCGCCGGAGCCCGAGGTGACCATGACGTCGCCCTTCTTGAGCGGGTTGATGCCCAGGTTGATCAGGCGGATGCGCAAGGTGCCGTCGCCGTTGCCCTGCGCGAAAGCAGGAACGCCATCGGTCGAGCGGCGGACGGGCACGAGGCTCTCGGTATCGGTGATGAGCAGGACCCGCGAGGTCGAAGCGCCGACTTCGAGGATGCGCCCGACGAGGCCCAGCTTCGAACGGATCGGCATGCCCTTCGTCAGGCCCTTGTCGCGTCCGGCATCGAGCGTGGCGTAGCGCCGTGTGCTGCCGCTCGTCGAACTGGTCAGGCGCGCGGTGGCGATGGCGCCCTCGTCCGATCGCGTGAGGTCGAGGAGCTGCTTGAGGCGCTTGTTCTCGGCGCGGATCGCATCGGCTTCGACAAGGCGCACCTTGGCTTCGGCCAATTCGCGTTCAAGGCGCGCGTGCTCACTGCCGAACTTGAAGAAGCCGGCTATGTCGTTGACGACGGTCTTCGAGACCGTGCGTCCCGCAGCCGTTGCCTTGGCCGCCGGTTCGGTGACATCGGCAGCCGCGCCGCGCAGGCCGGAGAACGCGCCGGGATTGGCGATGGAGATGACGACAAGTCCCAATCCCACGACGGCACCGATCGCGCCGGCGATGTAGCTGAGGAACGTCGAATATTGCGCTCTGCGGGAAAAGCCGGAGCGCCGGTTTGCTGGCGGCGCCATGCGCCTTGCACTCCTTCATCGAACGGCCCCGCAATTCGCGTCGGGGCCGCCCGCTTGCGGCAGATCAGGCGGACATCAGTACGCCGCGGTAGATCGGGTCTTCCATCGCGCGGCCGGTGCCGAGTGCGACGCAGGACAGCGGATCCTCGGCGACGCTGACAGGCAGGCCGGTTTCCTCGCGAAGGTAGTCGTCGAGCCCCTGGATAAGTGCGCCGCCGCCGGTCAGGACAATGCCCTGGTCGACGATGTCGGCTGCCAGTTCGGGGGCGGTGTTCTCAAGGGCGATGCGCACGCCCTCGATGATCGCACCGATCGGTTCGGCCAGCGCTTCGGCCACGTTGGCCTGGCTGATCGTGATTTCCTTGGGCACGCCGTTGACGAGGTCGCGGCCCTTGATGTGGATCGTCTCGCCGATGCCGTCTTCGGGCGTGATGGCGATGCCGTAATCCTTCTTGATGCGCTCTGCCGTGGCGTCGCCGATCAGCAGGTTATGGTGACGGCGCACATAGGAGACGATCGATTCGTCCATCTTGTCGCCGCCGACGCGCACCGAGGTGGTGTAGGCAAGGCCGCGCAGCGAGAGGACGGCGACCTCGGTGGTGCCGCCGCC
>NZ_CCBH010000053.1:0-5376 GCF_001368935.1 Novosphingobium sp. KN65.2 | reverse complement strand
CACCTGAAGGTTGGCAGGGAAAGGTGGCTGTGGCGGTAACTGCCGATAGCAGTTCAATCGTCGTACGGGTAGCCGACAACGGCGTCGGTCTTTCGCAGGACCGCGAACGCATCATCGAACCGTACGTCACGACGCGGGAGAAGGGCACCGGCCTTGGCCTCGCCATCGTGAACAAGATTATCGAGGAACACGGCGGAGACATGCAGTTCATGCCGACCGAGGGTGGCGGAACGACTGTCACCATGCGCTTCGCGACCGATCCTCTCGCGCAGAGCCGCAAGCCGGAGGCGGCTGAGTGACGGCATCAAATCATCTTCCCAAGTTCAAACAAACAAAGAAGAATCTATCATGGCTCTCGAAATCCTGATCGTCGACGACGAACGCGATATCCGCGAACTGGTCGCAGGCGTGCTCAGCGACGAAGGTTATGAATGTCGCACGGCGGGCGACAGTGAATCGGCTCTGGCGGCGATCGACGCTCGCAGGCCTTCGCTGGTCCTGCTGGACGTCTGGCTCCACGGGAGCCCGATGGACGGGCTCGAGGTGCTCGATGCGATCAAACTGCGTGAGCCGGAGCTTCCGGTCATCATTTTCTCCGGCCACGGCAATATCGACACAGCGGTTGCAGCGATCAGTCGGGGCGCTGTCGATTTCATCGAGAAGCCCTTCGAAGCGGAAAAGCTACTTCACCTCGTCGGGCGCGCGACCGAGACCGAACGGCTGCGGCGGGAGAACGCGCAGCTCAAGCAGGATTTCCCGACGGGTGAGGAATTCACCGGTTCGAGCAGCGCCATCAACCAGGTGAGGGCGACCCTCAAGCGCGTGGCCAACACCGGCAGCCGCCTGCTGATTACGGGGCCGGCTGGATCGGGCAAGGAAGTCGCCGCACGCCTGCTTCACGCCTGGAGCCCGCGCGCAAGCAATGCCTTCGTCAGCGTCAACTCGGCCCGCATCACCCCTGAGCGCTTCGAGCAGGAACTGTTCGGAGAGGAAGCGGATGGTGCGCTCGTCCGTCCCGGCCTTCTCGAAACCGCGGACGGAGGCACACTCTACCTCGACGAAGTCTCCGACATGCCGCTCTCGACCCAGGCGCGCATCTTGCGGGTCCTGACCGATCAGGCGTTCGTGCGCGTCGGCGGTTCGCGGCAAATCCGGGTGGACGTGCGCGTCGTCTCCTCAACCTCGCGCGATCTGGAGAAGGAGATCGCCGATCGTCGGTTCCGCGAAGACCTTTTCTACCGTCTCAACGTGGTGCCGGTGACGATCCCGGCCCTTCGCGAGCGTCGCGACGACATTCCAGCGCTCATCGATCACTTCTTCGCCCGTTACGCCAATGAGCAGGGGGTGCCGCCGCCAAGAGTGAGCGGCGAGGCGATGACGGCACTGCAGGCTTATGAGTGGCCGGGTAACGTGCGCCAGTTGCGAAACGTGGTCGAGCGTACGGTCATCATGGCACCGCGTGAAAAACTCGAGACGATCGAGGTGGACATGCTGCCTCCCGAAATTTTCAACAACCGCTCGCAAGGCGATGCCGGCGTGTCAGTCATGATGAGCGCGCCCTTGCGCGAAGCCCGCGAGAGCTTCGAGCGCGAGTACCTGAAAGTTCAGATCCGGCGCTTTTCGGGGAACATCTCGAAGACGGCTTCGTTCATCGGCATGGAGCGGTCGGCTCTGCACCGCAAACTCAAATTGCTCGGCATGTCCGAGCGGCGAGAGGGCGATCCAGAGGACGAAATGTAATAGCCCTGTCATATTTTTTCGCATTTACTGCACTGCAGCAACTCGGTAGGTTTTGATTCGGTAACGGTCGTGGGGTTCCCACGGCCAGATCGCGGACCGCATTAGCGGCCGCCAAAAAGATGGAGCAAATACATGGCTGGACGTACGCTTACTGCGCGAACCAAACCTGCGGCGGCAGCAACTGCCGAACCGGCGAAGCCCCCCGTCGCGGCGGGAACTTCCGCAGGCAAGGGGCAGAATCTTCAGGATCAGTTCCTCAATCTTTTGCGCAAGAACAAGACTCCGGTCACCATGTTCCTGGTCAAGGGCGTGAAGCTTCAGGGCATCGTCACCTGGTTCGACAACTTCTCGATCCTGCTGCGCCGCGATGGCCAGTCGCAGCTCGTATACAAGCACGCGATCTCCACGATCATGCCCTCGACCCCGGTCGATGCCGCCCAGTTCGCCAGTGGTGGCGATGCGTCCAAGAAGACTCGCGTCCTGCAGGACGTGTTCCTCTCCAGCATCCGTAGCGCCGGCGTTCAGGTCACGATGTTCCTGATCAACGGCGTCATGCTGCAGGGCCGCGTTGCTGCATACGACCTGTTCTGCATGCTGCTCGAACGTGAAGGCTATGTGCAGCTGGCCTACAAGCATGCCGTTTCGACGATTCAGCCCGTGACTCCGGTCGATCTTCAGGCGCATGAAGAAGAAGCCGAAGATTGAGCGTGAAGCTGAACTGAATTGAACGACGAACTCAAGGGCGAGGTCACGCGCGGCGCGCGTGCCCTCGTCGTATATCCGCAGATGCGAGGGAAGGGGGATCTCGACCCCGAAGCGCGTCTTGAAGAAGCCAAGGGCCTCGCACTGGCGATCGGCCTCGTTGTTGCTGACGCCGTGGCGATTCCGATTCGCGAACCGCGCGCCGGCACCTTGTTCGGTGAAGGCCAGATCCAGAATATCGGAACGGCCTGTGAACTGAACGAGGCCGAACTGATCATCGTCGACGGTTCCTTGTCGGCGATCCAGCAACGCAACCTCGAAGAGAAGCTCAAGCGCAAGGTAATCGACCGTACGGGCCTGATCCTCGAGATTTTTGGCGAGCGCGCGGCGACGGCCGAAGGACGACTGCAGGTCGAACTGGCACACCTCGATTACCAGGCCGGACGCCTCGTGCGCAGTTGGACCCACCTTGAGCGGCAACGCGGCGGCTTCGGCTTCCTGGGCGGCCCCGGCGAAACGCAGATCGAGGCCGACCGCCGCATGATCCGCGACCGCATGGCGAAGATCCGGCGTGAACTCGAACAGGTCCGCCGTACGCGCGGGCTCCATCGGGATCGTCGAGAGAAGGCTCCGTGGCCGATCGTCGCCCTGGTCGGCTACACCAACGCGGGCAAATCGACCCTGTTCAATCGCCTGACCGGCGCTGGCGTCATGGCGCAGGACCTGCTCTTCGCAACGCTCGACCCGACGATGCGCGCCATTCGCCTGCCGGGTGTCGATAAAGCGATCCTGTCGGACACCGTGGGCTTCATTTCGGACCTGCCGACCCAGCTTGTCGCGGCGTTCCGCGCCACGCTGGAGGAAGTCACGGCGGCCGACCTGATCCTGCATGTCCGCGACATCGCCAATCCCGACACGGATGCCCAGAAGCGCCAGGTTCTCGATGTCCTGAGCGATCTTGGCGTACTCGGCGGAGAGCTTGGCGAAGATGCAGAAGAGGGTGCTGAGCCCGGAATTCCGATCATCGAGCTCTGGAACAAGTGGGACCTTCTCGGCCCGGAACATGCCGAGAAGCTGCGAGAAGCCATCGCCCACCGCGAGGATGAGACGATTGTCCCGATATCAGCGGTCACTGGGGAAGGTTGCGAGAACCTCCTGGAAGTCGTCGGCCACGCGCTGACCGCGGATTCCAAGGTCTATTCCTTCCTGATTCCCGCTGCTGATGGCCAGCGCCTTGCATTCCTGCACGCACGCGGTGAAGTGATTTCGGAAGAAGATGCGGGAGAGGGCATCGATGGCCCGCTGCTGCGCTTGCAGGTGCGCTTGGCTGAACGTGAACTAGGCCGATTTCAGGCGCTCTGAAACCTTGACCAACTGCCAATAGGATTCCTGCGATTCGAGGTCCAGGTCCTTGAAATTCTTGCCATCGGAAGCCGATAATTGCTCCATTGCGCGAAACCGACGCTCGAACTTGGCATTGGCGGCGCGCAAGGCTTCCTCGGGAGCGATGCCGTTGAGCCGTACCAGATTGACGGCAGCAAACAGAAGATCCCCGGCTTCCTCGAGCTTGTGATCTTCGGAGGCCTCGGCCAGCTCATCCATTTCCTCGCGGACCTTGTCGGCCGCACCGCTCGGATCGGGCCAGTCGAAACCAACGCGAGCCGCGCGCTTCTGAAGCTTCTCCGCGCGCATAAGTGCCGGAAGGGACATGGCAACACCGGCAACGGCGCTGTCCGCTCCCTTGGCCGCACGCTCCTGCGCCTTCAGCTTTTCCCAGCGTTCTGTCTGGCTATCACCGGAAGTATCATCGCCGAAGATATGCGGATGGCGCGCTTCCAGCTTGTCGGCGATGGAGGCAGCGACATCCGGGAAAGCGAAGTGACCGTCTTCCTCAGCCATGCGCGAATGGAAGACGACCTGAAGCAGGAGGTCGCCGAGTTCGTCACGCAAGGACTGGAGATCGTCGCGCTCGATGGCATCGGCAACTTCGTAAGCTTCCTCGATCGTATACGGAGCGATAGTCGCGAAGTTCTGGGCGCGATCCCACTCGCAGCCATTTTGCGGATCACGCAACCGGGCCATGATCGATAGCAGGCGGTCAAGGTGTGCGTGGCGGGTATCGGTCATTATCTGCGGTTCCGGCTTCGGCGATCAATGTTCCTGCCATTTAGAGAAGACACTCTTTCTGCCAAATAGAAATGTCACCGTCTGATGCAGCAGGGGCGGCGCGCAGCCCTTCGGTCCTGCGCAGCGTCGACCCTGCTGGTGCGCTGGTCTGGCGATGACAGCGCCCGGACCCGCTGCCCGGCAGCGGGCTCGCTCACTGGGTCTCGAGCATGCGCTGCGCCGCCTCGATCGGGGTGAGCCGGGGAAGGGGCGGTCGTCCACGCTTGCGCTTGACCGGTGCCTCCTGCGCCTGTGCAGGTGAGGGGAACATGTGTGTTAGCTGCGAACGCCGGCATGGCTCATTGTTGTTGCGCTTCCGCGGCGGCAACTGCTCCTGCAGCAGCTTCGCCATCGCCAGTGCCGCATCGAGGTGTTTGTTCTCGACAATTGCCGCCTGGTTCACCTGCCGGATCTTGTCGAATATCCGGTAAGGCAGCACATGCTCCCCGAAGCGGATCTCGAGCCGGCCATCCGGAAACTCACAGACCTCGACCCACTTGCCAGCCAAGGGCCGGCTGACCGCGCTGGGCTCGAGAATGAACAGCATCTTGTTGTAGTGCAGCGCCAGCGCCTGGCTCACCTTGGACTTCACCCGCCAGACCATCTCGGCGTCGAGATCCTCGTGCGGAGCGAGGGGACGGTGCAGATCACGCGGATCGAACGGGGCCTTTGCAAACCGCTGGTTGTGACGCCCCATGTATTCGGGCAGAAACACGTTGGCCTCGGCAATCGACGAAATGCCCTCAAGCCGCATCGCCTTGACCAGGC
>NZ_CCBH010000052.1:0-7192 GCF_001368935.1 Novosphingobium sp. KN65.2 | reverse complement strand
GGGCTGGTCGACGCGAACGGCTGCACGATCTGGAGGGCGCCGAACCCGATTGGGTTTTTGTGGGGAGGTGAGCTTTGACCACCACCGATCCCCTCCTGTCCGAAGTCCGGCGCGCAATGAACCGTCTCGGCTTCACCATCGCGGCGCAGAACCTTCTGCTGAACTGGCCGCGCTACGACTGCAACCTTCGCCAACGCATCGCCAAGAAATGGGGGATCGAGAATGTCTAAACGAGGCCGCCCACCCGTCACCCGCAAGCGCGTCCTGACCTACATCGAGCGCGCCAGGCCGAAGACGGTCATGCAGATCGTGAGGGCGACTGGAGCGGACCGGAGGCATGTCTATCGCATCCTCGCCGCCGCATATGGCCCAAATTTCCGTTCTGAGTGGGGTTGTGGCGCGAAAACAGCCTATGACCATGCTGGGGTAGCTCTTGTGGCATGAACGCGCTGAGAGGGCTTTAAACGGGAAATTTGCAGATTTGTTTTTTGCCACATGCAAAAGGGGGTGAAATGTCTGTAGATGGCTTGTCCCATGAGCGGACAAGACACCACCGCAAAGACATCGGGACGGCCCACCGCGTACCGAGAAGAGTTCGCAGTGCAGGCCGAAAAGTTGTGTGCGCTCGGTGCGACCGACCTTGAGCTTGCGGATTTCTTCCAGGTCGATGTGCGTACGATCTATCGATGGAAGCACACTCACGACGAATTTTGTCAGGCACTCAAGGTTGGAAAGGATGTTTTGGACGACCGGGTAGAGCGCAGCCTCTATCAACGCGCCGTTGGCTACAGCTTCAACAGCGAAAAAGTATTCCACTTTCAAGGACATATCACCAGAGCCGAGACAATCGAGCATGTGCCGCCAGATCCGGGCGCCGCGCTTAGCTGGCTCAAGAACCGTCGCGGTGACAAGTGGCGCGACAAGATCGAGCATGAGCACGGCGTAACCGAGGACGTTGCGGCCATCCTCGCCGAGCGCCGCGCCAAGGTGGCAAAGCTCAATGGCGAGTAAGGCGCAGGGCACCGAGGCGGTTCTTGCCCACGACATGGCCGGCTTCACGCATGACCCGCTCGGCCACGCGGTCTACTCGTTCCCTTGGGGAGAAGGCTCGCTCTCCGACGCGAAGGGGCCGCGCGAATGGCAGTGCGATGTCATGGAGGACATTCGCGAGCACCTGAGCAATCCCGAGACGCGCTTCACGCCGCTACGCATCGCAGTCGCATCGGGCCACGGCATCGGGAAGTCGGCGCTGATCTCGATGCTGGCCGCATGGGCATCGGACACTTGCGAAGATACCCGCATCGTCCTGACTGCGAACACCGAGACGCAGCTGCGCACCAAGACCTGGCCCGAGGTGCTCAAGTGGCGCAACCTGTCGATTGCCAAGCACTGGTGGCGCCTGACGAAGACCGGCATCTTCTCGACGTTCCCCGGCCACGATGAGGGCTGGCGCGTCGATGCGGTAACGTGGTCCGAGCACAACACCGAAGCTTTCGCCGGCCTACACAACAAGGGCAAGCGCATCGTCGTCATCTTCGACGAGGCCTCGAACATCGCCGACAAGGTATGGGAAGTTACCGAAGGCGCGCTCACCGACGAGAACACGGAAATCATCTGGATCGCGTTCGGCAACCCGACGCGCAACACCGGTCGATTCCGCGAATGCTTCGGCAAGTTCCGCCACCTGTGGAAGACGCGCCACATCGACAGCCGCGATGTCGAGGGCACGAACAAGCCGTATCTCGATGAGATGGTGCGGACCTACGGGGCTGACAGCGACATCGTGAAGGTTCGTGTCCGCGGACTCTTCCCGTCCGCATCGTCGCTGCAGTTCATCGGGCAGCACATCGTAGACATGGCTAAGGCGCGCAACGTGGAGATCGATCCGCGCGATCCGTTGGTCATTGGTGTGGACGTGGCCCGCTTCGGTGACGACGAAAGCACGATCTACTTCCGCCGCGGACGTGATGCCCGCTCGCTCCCCCCGATCCCATTGAGCCAGGTCGACACGATGCAGTTGGCGTCCAAGGTTCTCGAGCAGCAGCGCATCCACGGCGCCACAGCGATATTTGTCGATGAGGGCGGGATAGGCGCAGGCGTGGTCGATCGGTTGCGCCAGCTCAACGCACCGGTCTTTGGTATCCAGTTCGGCGGTAAGCCATTGGGCGCAGTGAGGCTGGCGGCCGGGGAGAAGGTCGCGAACCGCCGCGCCGAGATGTGGGCGATCATGCGCGAGTGGCTCAATGGCGGCGCGATTCCCGAACACGACCAGCTTGAAACCGACCTGACCGGCATCGAGTACAGCTTCAACAGCAAGGACGAGATCCAGCTTGAGCGCAAATCGGACATGAAAAAGCGCGGACTGTCCTCGCCTGACCATGGCGACGGACTGGCGCTCACGTTCGCTGTCCCCGTCGCCGCGCTGGATCTCGACGACATGGACGAAGACGACCGGGCCGAGCCCGATGCAGTAACAGGATACTGACGCATGGCCTACGACATTCAAGACGGCACATGTGAATCTTACGCCACCATTGGTGTTGGCGCGGTCTTGGTAGAGCAAATTCAATCAATTGAGCGGCAGATTCAGCGTGATGTTGAACATCTGGCGAAGCGTGTTGCATTCTCGGCCGGTGCTTGCACCGAGCGTGGAATATTACACACCATCTACTGCAACGGGGCCATCAAGCAGCAAGGTGAAATGGCTCGCCCGATTATTGCGGCATCCCTATCCCATTCGGATCAGGTGACAGCATTCGAACGAGCAGCTCATGAGACGCTTGCTATCATCGCAGCCAACAAACCGAAGGGTCGAGATCTACTGATCTGGAGGTCTTGTCCGTCCGCCTCACGCACACTGATGCCTGATGGGCTGCATGTTCGAATCTACACTCGCCTTTCATGGGATAAGATTGAGGAACTTTGATGGCAACGCTTCCCGAAAACGACACCGACACCACCCCCGAGGAACAGGAAGGCGAGTTCCACGAAGTCACTGAGGTCTCAACGCAGATCGGGATGCTTGAGGCCGTGAAAGCGCCGAACCTCGTGCCGATGCTGTCAGAGCACGACGTCAACCGCATCGGCTACGAGGCGACGAGCGAGTACCAGATCGACCTTGCGTCCTGCGAAGAGTTCCACAAGCGCTACGACCGCGCGATGGACATGGCGATGCAGAAGACCAAACCCAAGACGTTCCCTTGGGCCAATGCGTCGAACGTCATCTTCCCGCTCCTGACGCAGGCCGCGATCCAGTTCCAGGCGCGTGCCTATCCTGCGATCATCGACGGCAACGCGGTCGTGAAGGGCCGTGTGCTTGGACCCGATCCGGAAGGCGTGAAGGCAGCGCGGGCCGAGCGCATCGCGGCGCACATGAACTGGCAGTTTCTCAATGATGTGCCGGGCTGGGAAGAGGACACCGATAAGCTCCTCCTGCAACTGCCGATCATCGGCTGCGTGTTCCGCAAGACATGGCGCGATCCGGTGCGCGGACAGAACAACTCCGAGACCGTCAGCGCCAAGGACTTCGTGGTCAACATCAAGACCGCGAGCATGGACAAGGCGCCGCGCTACACGCACGTCCAGCGCTACTACCCGCACGAGATCGAGGGCCTGATTCGCTCCGGCGCATGGGAGCGCGTACCGTACGAGGGCGATGACGGCAGCGATCCGCACAGCCTAGTCGAGGTCTACGAGCAGTTTCGCCTGATCGACATGGACGACGATGGGTTGGCCGAACCCTATGTCGTGACCTGCACGCCCGATGGCAACGTGTTCCGCATCGTCGCCTGCTACGACATGGACAGTATCTACGTTTCGTCGGATTCCTTCGACGGGCAGAAGCCGCTGTCCGAGGTCATGGAAGCGCTGCTCGGGATGGGTATCGAGGTACTGCCCGACATTCGCGTCGTGCGTGTCGAGCGCAAGGAGTATTTCACCAAGTACGGCTTCATTCCCGCACCTGATGGCACGTTCTACGACATCGGCTTCGGGACACTGACCGATCCGCTGGGCGCTGCGGTCAACACGATCATCAACCAGCTCATCGATGCCGGCACACTCGCGAACATGCAGGGCGGATTCATCGCGGGTGGCACGAAGATCAAGGGCGGGAACATGCGCTTCACGCCGGGCGAGTGGAAGCGCGTCGAGGGCGCGACATCCGGCCCGCTGCGCGAGAACATCCTGCCGCTGCAACTGCCGGGGCCATCCGCCACGCTGTTCCAGTTGCTCGGCATGCTCGTCGAATCGGTCAAGGGCATCACCAGCGTCTCGGACATCCTCTCCGGCAACCAGGAGAGCCAGACCGCACCGACTACCGCCCTTGCCCTCATCGAGCAGGGCCAGAAGGTGTTTACCGCGATCTACCAGCGCATCCACCGCGCGCTTGGCGTCGAGATCGGCATCATGCGCCGCCTGAACCGCGATTACCTCGATGAGGCGGAATACTTCGCGCTCAACGATGTGCAGGGACAGGTCGGACGCTCCGACTATCAGGACAAGGATCTCGACGTTCAGCCGGTGTCCGATCCGCGCGCCATC
The DNA here is from genome assembly GCF_001368935.1 of Novosphingobium sp. KN65.2. Lineage (NCBI taxonomy): Bacteria > Pseudomonadati > Pseudomonadota > Alphaproteobacteria > Sphingomonadales > Sphingomonadaceae > Novosphingobium > Novosphingobium sp. KN65.2. Next base: position 2,650 of record NZ_CCBH010000052.1, on the reverse strand, counting down.
AACGATCGCGTGAAGATGGCCAAGGCGCAGATCCTGATGAGCCACAACGGCGACCCGCTCGTGAACCAGCAGGAGATCCGCAAGCGCGAGTTCGAGGCGGCGGGTATCGACAACATTCCCAAGCTGCTCGAAGTGCCTGCGCCGCCGCCCGATCCGAAGGTCATGGCCGATGCAGCCAAGGCGAAGACGGATGCCGACAAGGCTGCAGCCGAGATCCGCAACAAGGACGCCGAAACAGCCAAGACGCTGATCGATGTGGCTAGTGCAGCGTACGAGCTGGGCGTGAAGGTGAAGGACATCAACATTCAGACCGATGCGCAGCGCATGCTGAACGAGGCGATCTCGCTCGCTGACAGCGTGTCCGGCGCGATGAAGGAGCAAGGCGATGGCGGACAATCCCCTGACGAACCGGGACGAGTTCCTGAGATGGCGGGAGCAGCCGACGACGCAGGCCTACCTGCAATTCCTGCGGGACTTCCGGGACAGCCTGGCGAAGCAATGGGCGGCGGGGGAGAGCTTGTCCCCGGAGGACCAGAGGCAGGCGCGGACGCTGGGGGAGCTGGCGGACCTGTCGTGCAATGATGTGCGCAATTTCTACGATCTGAGCGAGGAAAACGATGAACACGAGCGGGATTGAACCACTGGACGTTCGGGTGCTGGTGAAGCCCGATGCGGTCGAGGAAAAGACCAAGGGCGGCATTCTCCTGCCGCAACAGGCTATCGAGCAGGAGAAGTACGCGACGGTCAAGGCAACCCTCGTTGCCGTGGGCGCCAATGCCTTTAGCGAGGCCAAGGCGAACCCGGCTTTCACCGCCCCGATGAGCGGCGACCGCGTGATGGTCGCGAAGTACGGCGGCATCAACATCAAGGGCGACGACGGCGAGGACTACCGCCTCATGAACGATGAGGACGTGATCGCCTTCCTGAAAGGAGCAGCAGCATGAGCCTGGAGGAACAAACTCAGGGGCAGGCTGACGGGGACTCTACATCCCCCGAAGCCAACACCGAGACCCAGACCCGCGACTACGAGGCCGAGGCCCGTTCGCATGGCTGGACCCCGAAGGACGACTTCAAGGGCGATCCGTCGCGATGGGTAGATGCCGAGACGTTCGTGAAGCGCGCCGATGAGGTGATGCCGTTCCTGAAAAAGCAGAACGCGGCCCTCAAGCGCGAAATCGACGACATGAAGCGTCAGCAGAAGAAGGCGGCGGACTTCTTCAGCAAGGCCGAGGAACGCGCCTACAACCGCGCCATGACCGACCTGCAGGCCAAGATGGACGAGGCCGTAGAGAGCGGCGACCGCGATGCCGCGCGCAAGGTTCTCAAGGACATGGACGACCTCAAGTCGGACTTCACCTCCGAGCGCATGGAGGCCGAGCCGAAGGAGAAGGAGGACGGCCCCGAGATCGTCGCGCAGGCGCAGCAGGCGATCCGCGACTGGATCGACGGCTCGGACTGGTACTTCACCGACGAGAAGAAGACCAAGTACGCCGACATGCAGAGCGACCTGATCATCAAGGAACACGGCCAACTGCACAAGTTCCCGGGCGGAATCGATGCGGCGCTCGCCGAGATCGACAAGCGGGTGCAGCGCAAGTTCTCCGAACGCCCGCCCGTGCAGACGAGTGGCAGCGGCAACCGGTCTGGCAGCGGCAAGACCGGGCGCGGCTATGCTGATCTGCCGGCCGACGCCAAGCGCCTGTGCGACAAGTGGGTCAACCAGGGGTTGATCAAGTCGCGCGAGGATTACGTCAGATCTTATCAATGGGATTGAACGATATGGAAGACATACCCAAGCGCCGCGGCCGTCCGCCGATCAGCGAGACCGCCACCGAAGAAACCAAGCCTGCCGGGCGCCGTCGCCGTGCATCGGTCGGCGGACACGCCCTCAAGCTGTCAGCCCCCACCCGCGCCGGTTACGTCCGTCGCTGGGTCAACGACATCGACAACCGACTTGCGGATGCCAATGAATTAGCGTATGATTTCGTTTCGGACGACACCATCAAGTCAACTGGTGTCGATTCTCGCGTCTCCCGCCTCGTAGGCACCAAGGCAAACGGAGAGCCGATGCGAGCCTTCCTCATGGAAACACCCGTCGAAGAATTCAACGCGGGCATTGCCGAGAAGGAATCGCACCTCAGGCAGATCGATGAGGCCATGCACGGCATCGTCGACGAAAACGGCCAGCACGCTCCCAAGGGCGAGCAATATGGCCAGGTCTCCATCAAGCGGGACTAACCGGGGCCTTTCCTTTTCTCTGATGGCACCCGGCGCATTCCGCGAACGCAAAGGGTGCCATCATGGCGAATGTTGCAGCTCCGTTCGGGCTTCGTCCCGTCCAGACGCTGGGCCACGGTCACTATACCGGCGCAGTGCGTCAGTATTCCGTCCCGTCCGGCGATTCCAATGCCATCTATGTCGGCGATCTCGTAAAGCTTGCCGGTACCGCTCAGTTCATCAACGGCTCGACCTACACCGATATTGCTATCGCAGCATCTGGTGACGTGTTTCTCGGCGTCGTGGTGGGCTTCCTTGCTGAAACCCGCGACAGCACGATCTATCGCGCGGCCTCGACCCAGCGCATCGCCCTCGTCTGTGACGATCCGAACGCCCTGTTCGAAGTCTCGCAGGGTGTCAACGGCGGAGTAAA
>NZ_CCBH010000051.1:0-3239 GCF_001368935.1 Novosphingobium sp. KN65.2 | reverse complement strand
GCCTGCCTGTCAGCCGCCTGCCTGTCAGCCGCCTGCCTGTCAGCCGCCTGATTGTCGTGATCGTGGCCGCTCTTGGCCTGCTGTCCGTCGTTCCTGCCATGGCGCAGGAAGAGCAGTCCACCGCGCCCTACGCCTATCGCCAGCTGGAAGACCCGGCCAAGGAGGAGAAGGCGCAGTCGCTGATGGAAACGCTGCGCTGCCTGCAGTGCCAGGGACAGTCGATTGCCGATTCGGATGCACCGATTGCCGGTTCGATGCGCTCGCTCGTGCGGGAGCGGATTGCTGCAGGCGAAGATCCCGAGGCGATTCGCAGCTGGCTGATCGAACGCTATGGCGACTACGTCAGCTATGCCCCGCAACTGACCAGCCTCACCTGGCCGCTTTTCGCCGTGCCCGCCTTTCTCATCCTGCTGGCCGTGCTGTTGCTGCGCCGGCGCTTTCGCAGGGGAGGGGAACAGTGACCTGGGTCCTCGTCGTCGTTCTGGCGCTGGTCGCCTTCATCGCCACCGCCTTCGTGCTCAAGGCGCCGCGTGGCGGCTGGGAAGCCATCGCTGCCGCTCTCGTGCTGGGCATCGCCGGCTATGCCTCGCAGGCAAGTCCGGGCTTGCCCGCAGCGCCCAAGGCGCCTTCAGAGCAGGTCTCCAATAATGCTGCGGCCATGGTCGATGCGCGGGGAAAGGTTAGCGACAGCAACCTGCCGCCGAGCGACCGCTGGGTGGTGATTGCCGACGGACTGGCGCGAAACGGCCGTTATGGCGATGCTGCTGAGGTCCTGCGCGGCGCGGTCGACGCCGATCCCAAGAACACCGAGGCATGGCTGGCGATGGGCAACGCACTCGTCTCGCATGCTGACGGTCTTCTCACGCCGGCTGCGCTCTATGCCTTCCGCAAGGCGGCCCTGTCGGACCCGGACGCACCGGGCCCGCCGTTCTTCCTGGGCCTCGCATTCGCCCAGTCGGGTCGTTACGCCGAGGCCCGCCAGCTCTGGTCCGACCTGCTCGAACGTGCGCCCGAAGATGCGCCCTGGCGCGCACCGCTGGCCGATCAGTTGACCAAGTTGGATGCATTCCTTGCCGGTCAATCGGGTGGACAGGGTCCCAGTTCGGATCAGTCAATCCGCTGAGGCTGATTTAAGTATCGTTGCTTGGGTCTCTGCATGCTGCTAACGGCCACCCCTTGCCGCAGCTGCGAGATGGCTTGTCCAGTCCATGACGGGGCGCAGGAATGAGTGATGAACAATCGGGTCGTGGTGCTGAAGCCCCGTCGGTAACCAATCCGGCGATGCCTTCGGCGTCTCCAGTCCCCGGGGGCCACGGTCATGGTTCCAACAGCATCGCCAAGCTCGCCTTCGGGGCGATAGGCGTCGTTTTTGGAGACATCGGTACCAGCCCGATCTACGCCTTTCGTGAAACTTTCGTCGGTCCGCACCCGCTGGCCATCGACGAGTTGCACATTCTGGGTGTCGTAAGCCTTATCTTCTGGTCGATGACGCTGGTCGTCTCGATCCAGTACGTGGGCATCCTGATGCGAGCGGACAACAAGGGGCAGGGCGGCAGCCTTGCCCTCGTCGCGCTGATCTCGGGTCACATCAAGAAATCGCGGTACGGTGGCCTCGTCGTGTTGCTGGGCGTCTTTGCGACCGCTCTGTTCTACGGCGACTCGATGATCACCCCGGCAGTTTCGGTGCTGTCGGCGGTCGAAGGTCTGACAGTCGTCGAATCGCGCCTTGCACCGCTGGTTCTGCCGATTGCGCTGGTCCTGCTGATCGGCCTGTTCGTGCTGCAGAAAAGCGGGACTGCCAAGGTCGGTGCGCTCTTCGCGCCGGTCATGGTGATCTATTTCTCGGTACTCGCGATCCTGGGCATCTATCACCTCGTCCAGATGCCCGGCGTGCTTGTCGCGCTGAACCCGTGGTACGCGATCCAGTTCTTCCTGACCGACAAGATGCTCGGCTTCCTCGCGCTGGGTTCGGTCGTGCTGGCCGTGACCGGCGCGGAAGCGCTCTATTCGGACATGGGCCACTTCGGCCGAGGCCCGATGCGCATGTCGTGGTTCGGCTTCGTCATGCCCTGCCTGCTGATCAACTACTTCGGCCAGGCGGCGATGATTCTCGGGCTGGACGATGCGTCGGCGGCAGAGGCGATGGAGAACCCGTTCTTCAACCTCGCGCCGGAATACCTGCGCCTGCCGCTCGTGATCCTGGCGACCTGCGCGACCTTCATCGCCAGCCAGGCGGTGATCTCGGGTGCGTTCTCGATCACGCACCAGGCCATGCAGCTGGGCTTCATCCCGCGCCTCTCGACCCGCCACACCAGCGAGCACGAGGTCGGGCAGATCTACATTCCCTTCGTGAACTGGGCGCTGATGACCGGCGTGATCGTGCTGGTCCTTGTGTTCCAGAACTCGTCGAACCTCGCTTCGGCCTACGGTATCGCGGTTACCGGTGCGATGCTGATCGACACCTGCTTGATGACCGTGCTGCTGATCGTCCTGTGGCGCTGGAAGCTGTGGCTGGCGATTCCGGTCATCGTTACCTTCTTCATCGTCGACGGCGCCTACTTCGCCGCGAACGCGACCAAGATCGCGGACGGCGGCTGGTTCCCGCTGCTGATCGGCGGCATTGCCTTCACGTTGCTGACGACGTGGAACAAGGGCCGCCGCCTCATGCGCCTGCGCATGACCGAGGCCGCGCTGCCGCTCAATGTCTTCGCCAAGAGCGCCCACGGCAGTGCCGCGCGCGTTCCGGGCACGGCGATCTTCATGGCGTCGAGCAATGTCGGCGTGCCTTCGGCACTGCTGCACAACATCAAGCACAACAAGGTGCTGCATGAGCGCGTCGTGGTCCTGACCGTCGAAGTGGCCGAAGTGCCCTATGTCGAGGCGAGCGAGCGCTACGAGGTCTCTGACCTCGGGCAGGGCTTCTATCGCCTGACGCTGCGCTACGGCTTCATGGAAGAGACGGACATCCCCGCAGCGCTCGCCAATACGCAGATCTGCGGCGCGCCGTTCGAGATGATGAAGACCAGCTTCTTCCTTTCGCGCCAGACGCTGCTGCCGGCGGCCAAGCCGGGCATGGCCATCTGGCGCGAAAAGCTTTTCGCCTGGATGATGCGCAATGCGGCGAGTGCCATGGAATTCTTCCGGCTGCCGACCAACCGCGTCGTCGAACTGGGCAGCCAGCTCGAGATCTGATCGCGAAGCTCGTCCTCGTCCAAAAGGACAGCAAAAAGGGGGGGGGG
>NZ_CCBH010000050.1:0-851 GCF_001368935.1 Novosphingobium sp. KN65.2 | reverse complement strand
CTGGCCNTAGTTGGCAGGCGGGCGGGCATTGGCGGCACCCTGCCCGGCTCCGGCTCCTCCCCCGGCCACTTGGTTTGACAGGGCCGTAAGGGTGGCAATGTCGGAGGCCGAGGGCTGGCGGCCCTGCGCCATTGCAGCGGCCATTTGCTGTTGCAGGGCGACGAGCTGGGTTGCCGGATCAGCGCCGCCACTCATGCCGCCAGCGCCAGAGGATGCCCCATTGCGGCCGTCCTGCCATTTCAGGGCGGTAGGAGAGCGCACGGCGCTGCCAAATTGGGCAAGGCGTGCTTCGCGTATCGCTTCCATGCGTGCCCGGCGCAGATCGGCCGCCGTGGGGCCGTTGGGTTGCGCTGGCGAGGCGGTGACGGTTGGCGGCGCATTGGGATCGACCGGCGCGACCGGGATGCCATCGGCAGGCGGCAGCGGGGGCGCGTTCGCCATCACTTCCGCAGCACCGCTTGGAGCGGTCCCCGCAACCTTGTTCGCAACATCGGCCGAGCTTTGACCGACAGCCGGTTGAACCTTGGTCGCCGCATTGTCCGAGGAGCGATCAATCATAATCGACACCACGATGGCGATGAACAGCGCCACAATGCCGAGGACGATCAGCAGCGGCGCATTATTGACCCTGCGAACTCCCGTCACCAAGCGCCCGCTGTTCCCGTCCGCTGCACCGCCCGGCGAGGCTTCCGGCGACATGCTATCAGCATCAGACATAAACCTACCCCCTTACCCGGCCTTGACGACGCCACAGCGCGCGGCACGGATGCCCTTGCACTTGGCGCGCGCCGTCGCGCTGGATTGAAACTGTCCGAATTGGATGCCGTGAGAGCGTCCGTTTTGGACAAAGC
>NZ_CCBH010000049.1:0-275 GCF_001368935.1 Novosphingobium sp. KN65.2 | reverse complement strand
CGGATCGGGGCGTGTCGCGGCTTGCGCTCAATCTGGTTTGCTAGACGCCGTCGCGCGCCCTCGCGCTTGACGATCATCCACCTAAAATCATAATCGTAATTCCTATAAAGTTGGTGAGAGGTGTCGTCTGTCTGCGTCGTGGTCCACACGCGCGTCCTCCCGACAAGCCACCTGCCATATCTGATGAGGATCGTTCGATGAGCCGCATCACCGAAATGCGCCACGTCGCTTAAGGCGTCGAAGACTTTCAGCACTGTAAACGCACGGTTGAGGCC
>NZ_CCBH010000048.1:0-3191 GCF_001368935.1 Novosphingobium sp. KN65.2 | reverse complement strand
GGTTGAGCCAAGGGCAGGCCCTTAGCGATCCGGCGCCCATGGGGGCGCAAAGAAGGAAGGAAAGGGCAGGGCATCGTGGCGCAGTTCCGGCTATCAGCGCAGGTTATCAGCCGCAAAGATGGCCGTAGCGCCGTTGCAGCCGCTGCCTATCGCGCCGGGGAACGGCTACACGATGAGCGCCTTGATATGTCCTTCGACTATGAACGGCGCGATGGCGTCGAGCATACCGAGATCATGCTACCCGAAGGCGCGCCAGAGCGGTTCCGCGATCGTCACGCCCTATGGAATGAGGTCGAGGCCATAGAACGCCGCGCCGACGCCCAGGTTGCCCGTGAGGTGCAGCTATCCTTGCCGCATGAATTGACGTTCGAGCAGCGTCAGGAGCTGGTGCGCGAGTATGTTCAAAGTGCGTTCGTCGATCGCGGCATGATCGCCGATATTGCCATGCATACACCGGACAAGGATGGGGATGAGCGGAACTATCATGTTCACATCATGCTCACGACGCGCCGGATCGACGGTGATAGTTTTGGCAAGAAGGAACGCGACTGGAACCACAAAGATACCTTGCAGGACTGGCGGGAGCAGTGGGCGGAAATCCAGAACCGGCACTTGCGCCAACACCTTGGGCCGGATGCCCCGCAAGTGACGCACAAGAGCCTTGCCGATCAGGGACTAGACAGGGAAGCGACGGTTCATCTTGGGCCGACCGCCAGCGCAATCGAGCGCAAGGGCGAGCGCAGCGAGCGCGGCGATACGAACCGTGAGATCGCCGCTGCCAATGCGGATCGGGCTGACTGGAAATCGAAGAAGCGCGAGCTTGAGGATGAGCTTTCACGCCGTGCGCCGCATCAGGAATCGTCACCCCAAGGCTTGCAGGATGAGATGCGGAAGCTGCGCGATGCGATGGTTGCCGAGCGCGCGAAATGGCAGGCTGAGGTCTCGAAGATTGACGCACCGGCTGTTGTCAAAGCCTATGAGGTTCGGCGCGAGATCGTCGCACCGGCACGCGCCAATCTGGCCGAAGCCGAGGGCAATCTTGAGGCAACCAAGCAACGAGTGGGACGGGTTTCGTCACGGCGTATGACACTCGCGAGCTGGGTCAGAAATCCGCAGAGAATGATTTGGGCCAAGATCAGGGAAGTTCACGCGATGGATCGGGCGCGGCGTGAAGTCGCGCGCGCAAGAGCCGGATTGAAGGTGCGTGAACAATGGATGCGGAGCGAGCAGGGGAGGGCATATGTCGTTGCCAAGGTCGATCAATCGCGCGCTGCCGCAAAGCCTGTCATCAGTCAGAAACGGACGCTTGAACGGAAGATCGCGCGCGTCACGAAGCGCATAGATCGTGTCGAGCGATTGCGTGAAAAGCTTCGTGTCGCCGAGAAGATCGGCGTGCGTTCGATCGCGCGCCCCGTGACCGTTCGCAATCCAGAGCAGCTTATCAGGAGTGTGGACCAGACCGTCATGAAGGCAGTTCGGGCATTCAGCCCTGAACAGCAGAAGCGGGCCATGGAGGCGGTCAGGGCGATGGCGCGGGGGCTTGGTCTAGGCCGATAGTTAGGAAAGGAAACGGGCATGAGCGCAGCGAAGCGCAAGGGAAGAATCTTGGCTGGTGTTGCTGCGCTTGTCCTCGCCGGAATGTCAGCGGGCACGCAACAGGTGGCGCATGAATTTCACTATCCGCGCGAGTTTGGAGGCGGATTGATCGACGTTGGGACGCATCGCATCTATGCGCCATGGAAGATTGTGCCGTGGTCGATCGCCTATGGAACGACCTATCGCAAGGCGTTCGATGCGGCCCAGCTCACAGCCTTTGGCGTGGTCATGTTTCCAATGCTGATCGGCATCGGGATCATGCGCCGCCGCCGTCGCGCGGTGCGCGCTTTCGGCACCGCATCTTGGGGCACGATCGAAGATGCTGCCAAGGCTGGCCTTGTCGATCCCAAGCAGCGGGCGACGGGGCGGGTGCTTGGCAAGATAGACGGCAAGCGTCTGACGTTTCATGGTCCGGCGCATAGCATCGTTGTTGCGCCTGCCCGGTCGGGAAAGGGCGTTGGTCTTGTCATTCCTACAGTCTGTGCGTGGGAGCAGAGCATATTCGTCTACGACCGTAAGGGCGAAATCTGGCACATCACGGCCGATCACCGGAAGCGGTTCAGCCACACATTCTATTTCGCGCCGACCGATCCGAACACCGCGCGTTGGAACCCGCTGTTCGAGGTCCGCAGGGGCCATATGGAGATTGCCGACATTCAAAACATAGTCGGCATTCTTGTCGATCCGCTGGGATCGAAGGCCGGCGACCTCAACTTTTGGGATCAGTCTGCCAGCAACTTTTTCGTCGGCGTCATCCTGCATGTTCTCTACAGCGCACCCGACGAGAAGAAGAATCTTACGCATGTTCGCGAGCTGTTGCTGGACATTGAACCGACGATCGACGCGATGTTGTTCACAAAGCATCGTCATCGACCCGATCCATTCGACCCGCAGGGCGAGGGGTTGGCGCGGGACGAGAACGGCAAGCCGATTCCCGAAGCTCACCCGGAGGTGCGTTTGGGAGCGACCGCGTTTCGCAACATGGATGAGAAAGTCAGATCGAGCGTTCTAGCTACCGCCCAGGCGGCGCTCACGCTCTTCGCCGACCCGCTTGTGAGCTATGCGACAAGCTGGTCGGACTTCGCCATCGGCGACCTTGTTTGTTCCAAGCAGCCGGTGAGCTTCTACCTCATCACGCCGCAGGCCCATGCTGATCGGCTCGCCTTCCTTGTCCGCATCATGCTTCGTCAGTCGATCAACAGCCTTATGGAAGACATCGACCACGACAGCAGGGGGCGGCGCAAGCGTCATCAACTCTTGATGCTGATCGACGAGTTTCCGAAGCTAGGGGCGCTTCCGTTCCTTGAGAATGCGCTTGGCGAGATGGCTGGCTATGGCCTGACGGCCCAGCTCATTTGCCAGAGCTTCAACGACGTGTTCGGCAAATACGGCCTGCACACGTCCATCTTCGATAACATGCACATCACCACTGCCTTTGCGACCAGCGAACCCAATTCGATCGAGAAGATTATCAAGCGGGCAGGGCGTTCGCTGGAATATCGCGAAAGCTACAGTGATCCCCGATCAATATGGTTCAAAGGCGCGCGCACCACGTCAATCAGCGAGCAGGAGCGATATATTCTTGCGGAACAGGA
>NZ_CCBH010000047.1:0-3913 GCF_001368935.1 Novosphingobium sp. KN65.2 | reverse complement strand
TTCCCGCTGCCCCCCTCTCCCACCGCGTTCTTGGGCGTCCGTGTCCGCCAAGGCCGATGGCGAAAGAGCCATCGCCGTTGGCGATTTCAAAAAGGGATTTAAGGACATGGAAATCAGCATTGGAACCCGGATCAATTGCGTTCTGCATTGGGCCGGACCCGGCACGGTCTATGCGATCCACGGCGAGCAGCGGCCCGGATCGGTTCGCGTGACTTGCGGGATCGCGCACAGTGGCGGCAGCGCCAGCTTTGATGTTGTGTTTGATAATGGCCGCATGTCGGCAAAGGTGCCTGAATGCATCATCAGGGGCGTGCAATGGTCGGTTCTCCCCGGCATCGCCAGTGCCGAGCAGATCGCCGAGGCACTTGCCCATGCCGCTTGCGTGAAGGCCGAGAAGGCAAACGCCGCCGAGCAAGCGGCGCAGCGGTTCGCGGCCGAGGTTGAACGGCTCCGCATCGTTCCGGCGCACGCGCGCCTGAAACAGGGCGATGACCAGTCTTCCGGTAAGCTGGCCGCGCAGAATATCCGGGCCGAGCTAAAGGCCGCTTTTCCCGGCATCCGCTTTTCGGTTCGCAAGGAGAGTTGGGGCAGCATCCGCATATCGTGGACTGACGGACCCACGGAATCGAGCGTCAACGAGATCGTCAAGAAGTATCAGGGCGGCAGTTTCAACGGCATGGATGACATTTACGAATATGCCGGATCGCCTTGGACTACGGTTTTCGGCGGTTCCAAATATGTCTTCACGTCGCGCGACCATTCGGCCGAGCACGTCGGTCGCGCCATCGAGGCGCTTTTCGCCAGTCATGGCGGACTTGACGGCATCGAGCGCCCGACGCCTGAAACCGCGTTCCGGTCCTTTGTCGCCGTCCCCGGTGAGCAATGGGATTTGGGAACCCTTATCCGGGTCCGGGCCTCCGAGATGGAGGCGGGACGGTGAGCGCCCCCCTGCCCTCCCCCGAGGCGTTGCGCGAGCATTGGTTGCGCCAGCTCGCAGCGCTGATGGAACCGATCATTGCCGAGCGTGCCGGCGTCAACTTTCCACCCTATCGCGTCACATGCGGATTCCCGAGCAAGGGCGGCGAGCTGGGGAAGAAAACCCGTGTGCGCGGTCAATGTTGGAGCGCAGCGGCGAGCGAGGACCGCCATGCAGAGATTTTTATATCTCCTGTTGAAGACGATCAAGCGACCGTCGCCGCGATCCTTGCGCATGAGATGATCCATGCGGCATTGCCCGAGGCGGGCCATAAACGCCCGTTCCAGATCGCCGCCGCCGCGATCGGGCACAAGGCCCCTTTCACCAGCAGCGAACCGACGCCGGAGTTTATGGCATGGGCCGAGGCCCTGCTAGGCACCCTGCCCCCCTATCCGCATCGCCGGTTGAACGCGATGACGCCGGTTGCACAAAAGAAGAAGCAGACGGCGCGCATGATAAAATGCGAATGCGCTACGTGCGGCTATACCGCCCGCACAACCCGGAAATGGCTGGAAAGCGTAGGTGCGCCCATTTGCCCCGGCGAAGGGCATGGACGGATGCAGCACGATCCGATCGACGACGAGGACGCCGAGGGAGAGGATGGCGACGTTTAATTGTGGCGCAATGCATGGGTGACACGGCACCCATGCATTGCATGTCATTCATGCATTATAGCTGTCAGCTATGGTTGACAGTCCACAAACTGTCAGCTACAGTTATCATATGATCGAGCTTATCAAAACGTCGGTGTTCGATGCTTGGCTTTCCGGTTTACGGGATCGCAAGGCGGCATGGCGCGTTGCGGCTCGCCTGGATAGGCTCGCTAATGGAAACCCCGGCGACGTGAAGCCCGTGGGTGGCGGCCTCTCTGAAATGCGGATCGACTATGGCCCCGGCTATCGGGTCTACTTCATGCGCCGGGGACCGGTATTGATCGTGTTGCTCTGTGGCGGCGACAAGTCCTCGCAGGCCCGCGACATTGAAGAAGCGAAGAAACTAGCCGCACTATGGAAGGACGGAAACGATGACTGACGTAACTTTCAGCCGGTATGACAGCGCCGACTATCTCAAAACCGAGGAAGATATTGCGGGCTATCTGGAAGCTGTCATGGAGGCAGACGGCGACAATCCGGCCTATGTCACACGCGCCCTTGGCGTGGTTGCCCGCGCGCGGAATATTAGCAAGCTGGCGCGCGACACCGGCATGAGCCGGGAAGGCATCTACAAGGCGCTTTCCGAGGACGGGAATCCCAGCTTTGCCACCGTGGCGAAGATCGCGCACGCGCTGGGATTGCGGATCGCCTTTGAGCCGGTTCGGCCTACGGCTTAACATGCAATACATGGGTGACACGTCACCTATGTATTGCATGTAATCGGAGCGCGCCGCAGGCCGCTATTCGAAGATCGTCACCGCTCGCGCCAAGACTTCATCCATGATGGCTTGCGGCAAGGTTTCGATCTTCCGCCCGTTGCGTGCGTCAAGATCGAGGACGCGGGGTTGATCGCACCGCACGACGCCCGTTGTCTTTGTGCCGGAGAGCGGCACGGCGAATCCAATGCGGCGCGCGAAGTCGCCGCCATTCGTAATCGGCACTATAACCGGCAAGCCGGTAGTCCGGTTGAAGTCGTCAGGGGAGACGACGACAACCGGACGGTGCCCGCGTTGCTCGCGGCCATGCGTGGGTTCGAGATCGACCATGTAAATGTCGCCGCGCTTCATATCAGTTCGCGGCCCACCGCAGGGGTATCAACCCATTCCCGTTCTTCGGGGGGCATAGGCTGCGAATAGTCGGACGCGGCCAGCAGCTCCGCCATGGTGTAGCGGGGCCGCGTGGACGGCTCGACCACCAGCTTGCCGTTGTCCACGGCCAAACCGACGCTTGCGCCAGCGGACAGATGCAGAACGTCGAGCAGGGCAGGGGGAACGACCAGCATGACCGACCCCCCGACCTTACGAAGATTTGTAGTGTGCATAAGAGCCTCCATAAGTTATATTGGAATATAACATTTTGGGGCAGTGAAGTCAAAGGCGGCATGAGCCACGGGCAACATGCACTGCACGCATTGCCTGTCTTACCTTGGTCTCCCGGCGATCCTGAACTACGCCATTCAGGGTCGCCGGGAGTGTTCGGCTCGCTCATAGGAGCCGCGCCGCTGGATATAGCGGGCAATCTCACAGCCAGTCACCAGCGTGGCCGTCAGAACGTCTCCCTTTCGGGGCTTGCCGTCGCAGTAAGCCGAGACGGCCGCAAAGCGTTTAAACGACCTCATGCATTACATGCATTTCATGTATTGCCTTTTCTGACCAATCATGCCTTATTGCGCGCAGGACATGCATTGCATGTCTTGCGATCATCAGAAATCAGGAGCCGCAATGCCCGTCATCACAATGCTTTCGCCCAAGGGCGGGGTGGGCAAGACCACCACGGCCCTTCTGCTGGCTACCGAGCTGGCAGCCACAGGGGCGGGCGTCGTTCTCATCGACGCTGACCCGAATTTCCCACTCGCCAAGTGGGCGTCTCTCCCCGGAAAGCCCGACAATATCGAGGTCATTCAGGAGATAGACGAGGATGGAATCATTGACACGATCGACGCCGCGCAGAAGCGCGCGCAATTCGTGATTGTGGACCTTGAGGGGAGGGCATCCGCTCGCGTCACCAACGCATTGTTGATGACGCACCTCGCCCTGGTCCCGCTGCAAGGCTCCGTTCTGGACAGTGATCAGGCGGCGAGAGCCTTTCAGAGCATCCGCCGCGCTTCGACCGCAGCGCGGCGCGAGATCGCCTTTGCGGCGGTCTATACCCGCACACCGGCAAGCACATGGGTTCGCTCGCGTGTGGCGCAGAGCATCGTGCAGAATATCGAGGCGGCGGGCATCACCGCCTTGCCGACGCCGATCGCGGAGCGGACCGCGTTCAAGGCCCTGTTTGCCGCAGG
>NZ_CCBH010000046.1:0-70473 GCF_001368935.1 Novosphingobium sp. KN65.2 | reverse complement strand
TGGCGGCTATGGCCGCCCGCCGGCCGTCGATGGCGATGTCCTCTACGGCTTCGAGGTCTGCGTCGATCCCGATTTCCGCCGCCTGCGCATCGGCCAGCGCCTGTATCGCAAGCGTAAGGAACTCTGCCAGCATTTCGAGCTGAAGGGCATCGCCTTTGCCGGTCGCATGCCCGGCTACGCCCGCCGTCGGCGCCAGTATCCCAATCCGGCCGACTACGTGCAGGCCGTGCGCGACAAGAAGGTGCGCGACCAGGTCATCCTGTTCCAGATGAACGAGGGGTACGAACCGCGCGGGATCATGCCGGACTACATTCCGAACGACAAGGAATCCGGCGGCTACGCGGTCCTGATGTACTGGACCAATCCGCTTGCCCCGCGCGATACCGGCAAGGCCGTGCCAGGCCTGAAGGAACGGGTGCCCAGCTCGGTGCGCGTGGCGACCGTCCAGTTCATGATGCGCAAGATCGAGACGATCGACCAGTTCGAGGAACAGGTCGAGTACTGGGTCGACGTTGCATCGGACTACGAATCCGACTTCGTGGTCTTCCCCGAACTGTTCACGCTCGAACTCCTCTCCATCGAGGAGAAGAAGCTGCAGCCGGCGCAGGCAATCGAGAAAGTCGCTACCTATACCGACCGCTTCGTCGAGTTCATGTCGCGCATGGCGGTGAGCTACAACGTCAACATCATCGGCGGTTCGCACCCGACCAAGGTGAAGCGCGAAGGCGGCGGCAGCGAGATCCGCAACATCGGCTATACCTTCCTGCGCGACGGCGCCGTGCATCAATCGGAAAAGCTCCATCCCACGCCCTCGGAGCGCAGGTGGTGGAACATCCAGGGCGGCTATGGCGCCAACGTGATCCCGACCGACTGCGGACCGATCGGGGTGATGATCTGCTACGACAGCGAATTCCCTGAACTGGCGCGCCACCTCGTCAACCAGGGTGCGCTGATGCTGTTCGTGCCGTTCTGCACCGATGAGCGGCGCGGCTTCCTGCGCGCACACTATTGCTGTCAGGCGCGTGCGGTGGAGAACCAGGTCTACGTCATTACCTCGGGCGTCGTCGGCAACCTGCCGAACGTCGAGAACATGGATGTCCACTATGCCGAAAGCGCAATCCTGACGCCGTCGGATTTCCCGTTCTCGCGCGATGGCGTGGCTGCCCATGCCCCGGCCAATACCGAGACCATTGCCATTGCCGATCTATCGCTCGATTCCCTGCTGACGGCGCGTCAGTCGGGAACCGTCCAGAACCTGCGCGACCGTCGCTTCGACCTTTACCGGGTCGAATGGACGCAGCAGCAGGCCTGAGGCCGGGAAACCGCCATGGCCTTGCCAGACCTTCACGCCTTCGGCGCATTGTTCATCGCGCTGGGGATGTTCTACGGCTTTGCCAACGGCAGCTTGCGGGTCGAGATCGTCTCGCTGCTGACGATCGGTGCAATTGCCCTGCTGCTCTACGTCCTGCCGATGCCCGGACAGGACAAGTACGCAGGTCTGGCGCTCGCCTTCGAAGGCTTCGGGCACTACGCGCTGGTGACGATCTGTTCGCTGATGATCCTCGGGCGGGGGCTGGTCGTGACCGGCTCGCTGGATCCTGCGGCGCGGGCGCTGGCCAGGGTATGGCAGTACAACCAGCCGCTTGGGCTGCTGCTGACCGTGGTCATGTGCATGTTCCTGTCGATGATCATCAACGATACTCCGGTGCTCGTGCTGATGATTCCGATCCTGGCGCAATTGGCCGGGCGCGGGGGCATGCCGGCATCGAAGACGCTGATCCCGGTCAATGCCGCCATCCTGATCGGCGGCATGGCGACCACCATCGGCACCTCGACGAACCTGCTGGTCGTCTCGATCGCGCAGGATCTGGGGCTTAGGACGCTCACGGTGTTTCATTTCACGCCGATTGTCCTGTGCGCGATGGTCGTCGCGCTGCCCTATATCTGGCTGGTCATGCCGCGGCTGCTGCCCGACAATACCAAGGCCGTGGCGGTCGAAAGTCGCACCTTCCTTGCCAAGCTGCGGGTCGAGGGCGACTCGCCGATGCGCGGCAAGACCATCGAGGAAGTGCGCGGCAACGTGCCCGCGGGCGTGAGCGTCTGGTTGCCGGCCGGTGCGAACGGCTCGGTCGACCGGCGGGTCATGGCCTCGGGAACGCTGGAAGACCTGCAGGAGGCGGCCCGCAAGCTCTCCGCCAAGCTGGCGCCGACATGGTTGCTGGAGCGCATCCGGTCCAATTCCAGCCGCACCGGCGACGACCTGATGGTTGCCGAGATGATCATCGCGCCCGACAGCCGCCTGATCGGCCTGACGCCCAAGACGGCAGGTTTCGTCGGCGTGGCGCTGCTGGGCATCCACCATGCGCGCCAGCCGTTTCGCGATACCCGCCTGCATTCGCCCGATGCGCCGATGATGGAAGGCGACGTTCTGCTCGTCATGGGCATGGCGGGCGACCTGCGCCGCTTTGCCGAGAGCGACGGCCTGCTGCAGTTGGAAGGCGGGCAGGAGGTGACGCGTTCGACCAAGGCCCCGGTGGCTCTGGCGATCATGGCCGGCGCGGTCGGCCTCGCCAGCGTCGGTCTTGTACCGATCGCGATTTCCTCGCTGGCCGGTGCGATCCTGATGTTCGTGACCGGGTGCGTGCGGTTCGAGAGAGTGGGGCGCGCGCTGTCCGCGCAGGTCATCGTCCTCGTCGCCGCTTCCATTGCGTTGGGCAAGTTCATCCTCGTTTCCGGCGCCGCGGCATGGATGGGCGGCCTGCTGGCAACCGGCCTCCAGTACCTGCCGCCCGCCGGAGTGCTGGCCGCGATCATGGTCTTCGTCACCATGCTCACCAACTTCGCCTCGAACACTGCGGCAGCGGCTGTGGGCACCCCGATCGCCTTCAACATCGCCAGCCAGCTCAACCTGCCGCCAGAGCCGCTGGTGCTGGCGGTGCTGTTCGGCTGCAACCTGTGTTACGCGACCCCGGTCGCCTACCAGACCAACATGATGATCCTGACCGAGGGCGACTACCGTTTCGCGGACTACTTGCGCTCGGGAATCCCTTTGGTGCTGATCATGGTTGCCGCGCTCTCGACGACGCTGGTCTACTGGTACGGGATCTGAGCGAGAGAAAAATCAGCCGTCATCCCCACGCTGGCAGGCAAGACGGCTGTCTCTTCCTAAGATGATTTGCCGGTCAGGATCTGCTCGCGCAGTTCCTCCACCGGGGGCAGCCCCAGCCCGTCCAGCGATTCCACGCCGATGATCGCGTCCTCGCCGAAGCAGTTGGACAGCACGATCGTCTTGGGAACGATGCGCTTGCGGTTCGCCAGCGAATAGAAGGTGCGCACGGTCGGTGCGGCCGGTTCCTCGGGGTTCTGGTCGATCACCATGGCAATGCGTTCCGAACGCAGCAGCACGAAGGAGCCGACCGGGTAGACACCCAGCGCCTCGACGAAGCGGTCCAGCACCTCACCGTCGAACACGTCGCGCATCTCGATCAGTTCCTGCATGGCGTTGGCAGGGTCCGCCGCATGCCCGTTGAGCATGCCCGAGACGATGTGGTCGTATGTGTCGCACACGGCGGCCATGCGCGAGAGCGTGTCGATCTGCGAGCCGGTAAGGTTCTGCGGAAAGCCGGTTCCGTCCAGCCTTTCGTGATGGCGCATGACAGCGTGCAGCACCTCCTCGGGCACTTCCCCGGCCGCTTCGAGCAGGTCCTTGCCGATGTAGGGATGGCGGTGCCAGACGTCGCTCGGGATCGCGCTGATGCCCCCTTCATGCGGGTCAATATTGACGTAGAGCCGGCTCACCCCGACATCGAGCAGCAGTCCGGCCATTCCGGCATTGCGCGTGTCGGCGGGCGAAAGCCTCATCTGGCGGGCCAGCGAGATCATCAGCGCACTGACCGAGAGCATGTGCTGGTAGATCGTCTCGCTTTCCGCCTTGCAGCGCATCAGGCCGGAAAAGGCGTAGGGATTGCGCTGGATCGAAGCATAGATGTCCTCGACCACGGGTGTCACTTCGGCGACGCGCGGCGCCTTGCCGAGGCGCGCTTCCAGGAAGACCTTGGAGATGACCTTGCGGGCCTTGCCCGCGGTCTGTCGGGCCTTGCCGAATTCGCGTGCTACCGGGACCGGACCGGAACGGAACGCCGCGGAATCGCCGCCCGCCGGTCGCGCAATCACAGGCGCAGGACGGGGCATCGTGCGCCGTTCGAATTGCCGGGCCTGCATGGTGCCGTTCGGGCGCGGCGCGGAAGTCACGGTCGCCGTGGCCCTGTCTTCGTTCGCTGGCACGTCGATTCCGCGATCGGTGTCGATGATGATGGCGTCCAGCTTGCTTGCCCGCAGGGTCTCCAGCTTGTCTTCGTCAGCCACGACGAAGCGGGCTTTCCAGAAGGGATGGCTCAGCCAGTTCCCCTGAAAACCGTGAATGAACATGCCCAGTTCGACCTGGGACGTGGAAATTTTCTTTAACGCCATGCGACCGCCAAGTTTTGTCAATGGCGGCAGGTTTGGGCGCATAGCGTTAAGAGAGGTTATGGTTTCTTTGGGTAACGGTCGCTTAACCAACTGTTGCATTGCCTCATGGACAAGCCTCGACCGGCCCTGCAACATAAGGACAACGCGCGATAAATTCGCAAGGGATGCGCGCGTTCGCCGAAGATGCGAAATGCTTAAGGGAGGATGAGGTCTTGATCAGTGCCATCGGTCTTGCAGGAGCCCTGATCCTGCTGATCTGGATGACCGTGCGGGGCGTGAACATCCTCCTTGCCGGGCCGATTGCCGCCGCGATCGTCGCGTGGACGAGCGGACTGGCGTGGCTGCCCCCGCTCGCCGCCGAAGGCGCGCCGGATTTCGCGACCGCCTACATGAAAGGCTTCACCGGCTTCTTCGGCGACTGGTTCCTGATGTTCCTGCTGGGCGCGATCTTCGGCGAAGTCATGGGCGCCAGCGGTGCGGCAGCCAGCGTGGCGCACTGGGTCGTGCGAAAAATCGGCATCCGCCATGCCGTGCTTGCGGTCGTCGCGGCCTGCGCCATCCTCACATACGGGGGCGTGTCGGTCTTCATCGTCGGCTTCGCGGTCTATCCCCTGGCCGTCCACCTGTTCCGCGAGGCTGACATGCCGCGCCGCTTCATCCCCGGCGCGCTGTGCTTCGGATCGGTAACGTTTACGATGACGAGCGCGGGCTCTCCCGAGATCCAGAACCTGATCCCGATGCAGTATCTGGGCACCGACGCCTATGCCGGCTGGCAGGTCAGCCTCGTCGTTGCGGTGCTGATGGCGGGGCTTGGCTATTTCCTGCTCGACCGCATGGTGAAGCGGGCCGTGGCGCGCGGTGAGCGCTTCGAGAGCAGGCCGGGCGACGATACCCGTTCCGCCGACCGGCACTTGCCCCATCCGCTGTTGTGCATCCTGCCGCTTGTCGCGGTTCTCGGCGTCTTCATGCTTTTCCAGTATCCGCAGGCCATAGCCGGTCTGGCGGCGCTGCTGCCCGGCGCGTCGCTGGGCAAATGGGCGCTGGTCGTCGCGCTGGGCGCGGGCACGGCAATCGCGGTCCTGATCGGCCTGCGCTCGCGCGGGGCCATGCCCGCCGCGTTTTCGCGCGGGGCGACCGGGGCGGTGGTGGCGATCACCAATACTTGCGCGGTCGTCGGTTTCGGGGCCGTGGCATCGCTGTCGCCCGCATTTCAGGCGGCGCTCGATGCCGTCCAGCACCTGCCGGGCGATCCGCTGATCGGCGCGGCCATTGCGGTGACCGTGATCGCGGGGCTTACCGGATCTGCTTCGGGCGGCCAGTCGATCGCGCTGCCCTTGCTGGCACCCGGCTATCTGGCCATGGGCGCGGACCCTTCGCAACTCCACCGGACCGTGGCCATCGCCAGCGGCGCGCTCGATAGCCTGCCGCACAACGGCTACGTGGTAACGACGATCCGGGCGATCTGCGGGGAGACCCACCGCGACGCCTATCCCGCCGTGGGGCTGCTGACCGTCGTGGTGCCGACGATCGGCCTTGCCGTCGCGATCGCGCTCTTTGCGATAAGCTGACGGGAACCGGCGGGCAGCCCGCCGGACCCTCGGTATTCCTGCAATCCTAAGGGTGAACTCAGGGCCTGCCCTTATTAACCTTGTTTCGCCGTCGCCGTCCTATCCGATCATGAGCCGGGCGAAGGGTCGCATCTTCCCGGCAGAGAAAAACGGGTCGGAGTTACAGGAATGGATCAGGGTGATCGCGCATCGCGCCAGGCAGAGAGGTTGTCCGTCATGGTCCCTGCCGTCTGCCGCCTGCGCAACGGGTTTCGCGACCAGGTGATGGTCTACGACATTTCCACCGGCGGTTGCCGAATCAAGAGCTGCGCGGTGAACTTGCGGGTCGGCGACATCGTCGTGGTCCGCCCCGAAATGCTCGAAGGACTGGGTGGCGAAGTGCGCTGGGTCATTGGCCGCGAGGCTGGCATCCGCTTCGTCCAGCCACTCTATGCGCCGGTCGTCGAGCACCTGCACCGCAACCACCGCACGTTCCTGACTTCGGTGCGCAATTCGGCTTCGCCGCCACTTCGGATGACTGCCTGAGAGCGGTCTATCGCCCCGAAGTCTGCTGCGCCGCGGCCTTCGGTGCTGCGGCTTTCTCCGCTGCCGCCTTCTGTGCGGCAGCGCGTGCGGCTTCGGCAGCCTGCTGCGAAGGGCTCTGACCGTAGACGCTGACGGTTGCCGTTGGCACCAGTCTCGGGCTTTCCCCGTCCTGCGCCTGTTTCTGCTTTGCCGTGTCCTTCGGCTTCGGCGAGGCGGCGGGGTCGGGCACAAGATGCCGGATATGCACTTCGATCCCGGCATCGGAGAAGAACTTCACCAGCGCGCCAAGGTGTTCCTCGTCGCCACTCGAAACCGTGACCCTGGCCATGCCCCAGCGTTGCAGGGCCCATAGCGCCAGATCGGCGGAAATCGCGCCTTCCGGGTGTTTCATGCCGTTCTCGCCGGAAAGGGCGACTTCCATTTCGGCCTGTGCCGGCGGCACGATCCTGACCGTCCAGCCCTGCGTCTCCTTGCTCGTGGCCTGTTCGGTCGTGCGATAGTCCGCCAGGGTCCAGCCGGGCGCAGGGATCGGCTCGACGTAGACCATGCGCTGGGCGCGGTCGCTCCAGACTGAGCGTGTCGGCAGGCCCACGCTCTGGCGGATGGCATTGAATGGCGGAACGTCTGCAGCGATGCCGGCTGCGGTGCGCTCCATGGCGGCGTCGACCATGGCACGGGTCTGGGCCTGCACGTCGGCGGCCAGGACCTGCTGGAGATTGATCGTCACTTCGTCGCCCAGCGCCTTGTGGATCAGTTCCTCGGCAGATGCCTCGGCGTTGGAGGTATAGCGGCGGGCGATCACCAGGGCGTCCACCGATGGCGCGCTGAATACGCTGGACTTGACGTCGAGCTGGGCGATGGTGACGCCCTTGGTACCGCAGGCCTGCAGGATCGCAGCTCGCGCGGCGGTGCGGATCTTGGCCTCGGTCGACAGCTTCATCAGCGTCATCGACAGCGGCGTGCCGAGCGCGAGGAAGGCCGCGACAAGTATGGTCACGTAGCGGGGCGTCCATTCCACCTTGCCGAACGGGCGAGCGGCCCCGGAAAGGCGCGCGATAAGCGCAAAGGCAAAAGTGATCGCGGCGAGGTTGGTCAGGAACAGCAGCAGCGCGCCCATCGCGAACATCGGCTGGAACACGCCGATGCCATAGCCCACGACGGTCAGTGGCGGCATCAGCGCGGTCGCGATGGCAACGCCGATGGCGGTTCCGCCCTTGCCGATTACCGTCGAATAGCCACCCGCGATCCCGGAGAACAAGGCGACGGCAAGGTCGAGCAGGTTGGGCTCGGTACGCGCGAGGATTTCCGGCGTGGCGTTGCGGATCGGCGAAAGCCAGGTCAGCAGCATGCCGGTGAGAATGCCGATGGCCGCGCCCACCGCCACGACCTTGGCGGCGTCGCGGATGCGGTGGCCGTCGAGCGAGGCGAAGCCGAAGCCCATCGATGCGATCGGGGCCATCAGCGGCGAGACGAGCATTGCGCCGATGACGACTGCGGTCGAGGATTGCAGCAGGCCGAGAGTGGCGATGCCCGCGGCAAGGGCGCACATCAGGATGTAGCCGTTGGTCAGTTCTCCGTCCTTGCGCACGTGCTGGCGCAAGTCGTAGGCCTGATCCGGCGTCAGCTGGGGCAGCAGCACCGCATGGGCAAGGCGCAGGCGCACGAGGTGCACGAAGGCCTCGGCGCGGCGGATCCACATGGGCCGCTTCTTCCACGCGGCTTCCACCTTCTTCGCGAATTCGGCGTTCGGTTCGCGTGCATCGTGGAAGGATCGGCGGTCGGTGCCGGGCGGGTTCGACTGACCCGGCAAAGGGTCATCCGGCATGGCCGTCGGAGTATCGTTCATGGTCAGGCTTTCTGTGCCGGGGCCGTTGCCTGGCGGTTCCTGATGTGGCCGATCAGGCCGGAAATGGTGCTGCCCTGCGCAACAACCGCGAAG
Organism: Novosphingobium sp. KN65.2; assembly: GCF_001368935.1. NCBI lineage: Bacteria > Pseudomonadati > Pseudomonadota > Alphaproteobacteria > Sphingomonadales > Sphingomonadaceae > Novosphingobium > Novosphingobium sp. KN65.2. The sequence goes on along the minus strand of NZ_CCBH010000046.1, from coordinate 61,971 downwards.
AGCACGACGATGTAGGTGACGACCAGCAGTTCGTCACGAATGATCGAGGCGGGGAGGGAAAGCGCGAGCGCGACCGAGATGCCGCCGCGAAGCCCGCCCCAGACCAGCGTGGGAAAGGCCAGCGGGCCCATGTCGATCATCTTCTTCATGGCCGCCAGCGGTACGCCGACCGCGATCATCCGGGCGATAAGCACGATGACGATCGCCCCCAGACCGGCGAGCATGTAGATGTTCTCGAATTCGAGCGCGATGACCTCGAGGCCGATCAGCAGGAACAGCACGGCGTTGAGGATCTCGTCGATCAGAGCCCAGAACTTGATGATGTAGTCGCGCGTCACGTCGCTCATGGCATGGGCGACACCGGCATTGCCGATGATCAGACCGGCGACCGCCATCGCCACCGGCCCACTGACATGGAGCGCCATGGCGATGCTGTAGCCGCCCATGACGACGGCAAGGCTGATCATCGCCTCGATGTTGTACTCGTCGATGGACTTCATCGCGACGTAGCCGATCCAGCCGACCACGAGGCCGAGCACGGCGCCGCCCAGCGCTTCCTGCACGAAGTGGCCGATGGCGAAGGACCAGCTGAAGGTCTCGGCGCCGGTCGCCAGCGAGATCAGGATGGTGAAGACGACGACGCCGATACCGTCGTTGAACAGGCTCTCGCCTGCGACCGTGGCCTGCAGGGTATCGGGCATGGCCGCACGCTTCATCACCGCCATGACCGAGACCGGGTCGGTCGGCGATATCAGCGCGCCGAAGACGAGGCTCCACATGAGGGGCACGGTGAGGCCGAGCAGCATGGTCAGGTAGTGGAAGGCGAAGCCGACGATTGCCGTCGACAGGATTACGCCCACGGTACTGAAGACCAGGATCGGCCAGCGGCCCTTGCGCATGTTCGACCAGCTCACGTGCATCGCACCGGCGAACAGCAGGAACGATAGCATCCCCTCCATCAGCGTGGTGCTGAAGTCGATGTCGTTGAGGAAGCGTCCGAATTTCTCGGCCATGGTGCTGCTGGGCACCAGCTTGTCGTAAGCGACAATCAGCAGCGAGGCGAGCGTGCCCATGACCGTCAGTCCGACGGTCGAGGGCAGCTTGAGAACGCGGTAGTTGAAGTAACCGAGCCCGGCAGCAAGGACGATGAGGATCGCGGCGGCGTCGAACGCGGTCAGGTCATGCATGGACGCGACATTAGCCTGACCTGCAACGATTTCCTAGCTCGGGCGGACAGAATCGGAGAGCGTGGCCGTTCGCGCGCCGCCGCGTCAGCCCAGTTCCAGCCAGATCGAGCCGAAGCCGGGAAGGGCGCCGTCGCCGTCGCCGTTGACGAGCAGCAGCACTTCCCCCTGTGCATGTTCGGGCAAGGCGACCGGCTCTGCGCCCAGGTTGAACAGGCACAGGATACGCGTCTCACCCAGAGTGCGGGTGAAGGACAGCAGGTCGCCCTGCGCCCGGCACGCGGTAAGATCGCCGAACCGTAGCGCGGGATGGGCCTTGCGCAGCGCCAGGAGCTTGCGGGTGAACTGCAGGAGTGCTTCCGGGTCTTGTTCCTGCACGGAGACGGCGCGCGAGAGGTTGCGGGACGAGAGGGGTAGCCAGGGCGTGCCGGTGGTGAACCCGCCTTGCGGGCTTTCGTCCCAGGGCATCGGCGTGCGGGCCCCGTCGCGTGAGAGCGTCAGTGGCCAGTTGGCGATTGCCTCCGGGTCCTGCAGCAGTTCGTAGGGGATGGTGTCCTGTTCGAGGCCCAGTTCCTCGCCCTCGTAGATGATCGCATTGCCGCGCAGGGCGAGCAGCAGGGCCAGCTTGGTGCGGGCGAAACGGGCCATGTCGCCCTCGGCGCACCAGCGCGAAACGGCGCGCGGCGCGTCGTGGTTCTCGAAGGCCCAGCTTGGCCAGCCTGCCGCTTCGTCCGGCCCGTCGGCCCAGCGTTCCAGCGTCGAGGCGACAACATCGGCGCTCAGCAGCGGTGCATAGAGGAAGTCGAAGCCGTAGGCGCTGTTCAGGCGGTCTTCCCCTGCGGTGTAGGCCCGTCGATCCGCCTGCGGTTCATCGCCACCGATCTCGGCCACGGTATGGATCGCGCCGGCGCCATATTCATCGCAAAGCGCGCGCAGCTTGCGCACGAAGTGGACCATGTCGGGGTGCGACTGGCTGTAGGTCTTGAGCTGGAAGTCGAAGGGCCGGGTCCGGACGCGCCCGTCCTCTGGGGCAGGCGGATTGTTGCGCAGCAGTGGATCGTGCATCGCGTGGTTCAGCGCATCGAGGCGGAATCCGTCGACGCCCCGGTCCAGCCAGAACCGTGCGACGTCCAGCACGGCCCGTTGCACTGCCGGTTCATGCATGTTGAGCTGCGGCTGCTCCTTGAGGAACGTGTGCATGTAGTACTGGCGGCGGCGCGCGTCCCAGGTCCAGGCCGGGCCGCCGAATACGGACTGCCAGTTGCTGGGTGGCCCCCCGTCGGGTCGGGGATCGTGCCACACGTACCAGTCGGCCTTGTCGCCATTGCGCGAGGCGCGGCTCTCGGTGAACCAGGGGTGCAGGTCCGATGTATGGGCATAGACCTGGTCGATGATGACCTTGAGCCCCAGACCGTGCGCGCGTTCGACCAGCGCGTCGAAGTCGGCAAGGGTGCCGAAGATCGGGTCGACATCGCAATAGTCGGCCACGTCGTAGCCGAAATCGCGCATCGGAGAGGTGAAGAAGGGCGAGATCCAGATCGCGTCGACGCCCAGCGATGCGACATGGTCGAGCCGCCGGGTGATTCCGGGCAGGTCGCCGATGCCGTCGCCATTCGAATCCTGAAAACTGCGCGGGTAGATCTGGTAGATTACGGCGCCCTTCCACCAAGGCGTCGCAGTAGCGGTCTCGGGCAGGCTCATGCGCACCTTTCGCGGCTGAGGACTCTGCGCGAACATAGATCACCGATTGACGCCGTGCGCAAATTTTTTGCGGCAGTGCACAATGGCACTTGTAGCGGGGCGGGGCTGTGCTAGCCATGTCTTCGGAAGATTGGGATCGAGAGGAGGGTGTCGCCCCCGTATCGGCGATAATCGGTGCCGCATCCTGGCGCCTGAACGGGCGGCCCGGACGGCCTGTTCAGGAGTGCGCCCGTGGCTACTGATCCTGTCCTCGATTCCAAGACCGCCTTCCAGTCGGAGTTCGACGAACATATCGTCCGTGTCCTGCGCCACCGCATCGGCAAGGACGAGAAGGCAGCCAAGAAGCACGACTGGTACAACGCGTCGATCTATGCCCTGCGCGATGCCATCATCGACCGCTGGATCGAATCGACGCGCCGCACTTACGACGCCGGCGACAAGCGCGTGTACTACCTCTCGATGGAGTTCCTGATCGGGCGGTTGCTGCGCGATGCACTGTCCAACATGGGCATGACCCGCGAGATGGAACAGGCACTGCGGGCCCATGGGCTCGATCTTGCCGAACTTGAAGAGCTCGAGCCCGACGCGGCGCTTGGCAACGGTGGCCTCGGGCGCCTTGCCGCCTGCTTCATGGAAAGCCTCGCGACGCTCGACATTCCCGCTTACGGCTACGGCATCCGTTACGTGAACGGCATGTTCCGCCAGCGCATCAGCGACGGCTGGCAGGTCGAGCTGCCCGAGACCTGGCTGGCCCACGGCAATCCCTGGGAATTCGATCGGATGGAGTGTTCCTACCGGATCGGCTTCGGCGGCGAGGTCGTGGCCAATGGCGACCATGTGACCTGGAATCCCGCCGAGGCGGTGGAGGCGACGGCCGTCGATACGCCGGTCGTCGGCTGGCGCGGCAAGCGGGTGAATACCCTGCGCCTGTGGACCGCGAGCCCGCTCGATCCGATCCGGCTCGACGCTTTCAATGCGGGCGACCACTTCGGGGCGCTGGAAGAGCAGGTGCGGGCCGACAGCCTCGTGCGCGTCCTCTATCCGGCGGACCAGACCCCGGCCGGGCAGGAACTGCGCCTGCGACAGGAGTACTTCTTCACCGCGGCATCGGTGCAGGACATCGTGCGCCGGCACATGCAGTACGATGGCGACATCCGTACCTTGCCGGAGAAGGCCGCGATCCAGCTCAACGACACGCACCCATCGGTTGCGGTGGCTGAACTGATGCGCCTGTTCGTCGACGAACACGGGCTGGAGTTCAACGAAGCCTGGGCGCTGTGCCAGAAGACCGTTTCCTACACCAATCACACCCTGCTGCCCGAGGCGCTGGAGTCCTGGCCGCTGCCGCTGTTCGAACGGCTGCTGCCGCGCCACATGCAGATCATCTACGCGATCAACAGCCGCGTCCTGCGCGAGGCGCGCAAGGCAGGTTGCGACGACGCGCAGATCGCGGCCATCTCGCTCATCGACGAGGGCGGTGAGCGGCGCGTGCGCATGGCCAACCTTGCCTTTGCCGGCGCCCATTCGATCAACGGCGTGGCGGCCCTGCATACCGAGCTGATGAAAGAGACGGTCTTCGCCGACCTGCATCGGCTCTATCCGGATCGGATCAACAACAAGACCAATGGCGTCACTCCGCGCCGCTGGCTGCAGCAGTGCAATCCCGGGCTGACCAAGGTCATCCGCGATGCAATCGGCGATGAATTCCTCGACGATGCCGCCAAGCTGGCCGACCTCAATGCGCTGGCCGGCGATGCCGCGTTGGGTGAGCGGATCGCCGAGGTGAAGCGTTCGAACAAGGTCGCACTGTCCGATTACATCAAGCGGACCATGGGCATCCGCCTCGATCCCGATTCGCTGTTCGACGTGCAGATCAAGCGCATCCACGAATACAAGCGCCAGCTGCTCAACCTGGTCGAGACGGTGGCGCTCTACGACCAGATCCGCAGCCATCCCGAACGCGACTGGATCCCGCGCGTGAAGATCTTCGGCGGCAAGGCTGCGCCGAGCTATCACAACGCCAAGCTCGTCATCAAACTGGCTAACGACATCGCCCGCAGGGTCAACGCCGACCCCTCGGTTGGCGGGCTGCTCAAGGTCGTCTTCGTGCCCAACTACAACGTCAGCCTGGCCGAGCGGATCATCCCGGCGGCGGACCTGTCGGAACAGATCTCGACCGCGGGCATGGAAGCCTCGGGCACCGGCAACATGAAATTCGCGCTAAACGGCGCGCTCACCATCGGCACGCTCGACGGCGCCAATGTCGAGATCAGGGACCATGTCGGAGACGACAACATCGTCATTTTCGGCCTCACCGCCGAACAGGTGGCGGAAAAGCGCGCCGACGGGTACAATCCGCGCGAAATCATCGAAGGTTCGCGCGAACTGGGGCAGGCACTCTGCGCGATCGCCTCGGGGGTGTTCTCGCCCGACGATCCGAACCGCTATGCCGGACTTGTCGGCGGCATCTACGACCATGACTGGTTCATGTGCGCGGCCGACTTCGACAGCTATTCCGCGGCCCAGCGCTCGGTCGATGCGCGCTGGGAAGACAAGACGGGCTGGCGCAAAGCGGCGATCCGCAACATCGCCAATGTCGGCTGGTTCTCCTCGGACCGGACCATCGCGGAATATGCCAAAGACATCTGGAAGGTCATGTGAAGCCAACGAAGAGCGCCCTTGAATCCCTTCTTCTAGGTTCTCACGCCGATCCTTTTTCGTTGCTTGGAATGTATTCCGGTCCGACCGGCACTTTCGCCCGGGCGATCCTGCCCGGAGCCGATACGGTCGAGGCTTTCAGTCTCGACGGCAAGGCGCTCGGCGCGCTCGACAAGGTCGATGACCGCTTCCTGTTCGAAGGCAAGCTGCAGGGCGATCCGCAGCCGGTGCGCTATCGCTGCAGCGCCGGTGCGCATGACTGGCTCGTCACCGATCCCTACAGTTTCGGGCCGGTGCTGGGTCCGCTGGACGATCTGCTGATCGCGGAAGGCACTCACCAGCGCCTGTTCGACAAGCTGGGCGCCCACATCATCGATCACCAGGGGGCGAGCGGCGTCCACTTTGCCGTCTGGGCGCCCAACGCCCGGCTCGTGAGCGTGGTCGGCGATTTCAACGACTGGGACCCGGCCCGCCATGTCATGCGCCATCGCAAGGACATCGGCGTCTGGGAGATCTTCATTCCCGACATCGGCGATTATCGCGCCTACAAGTACCACATCGTCGGGGCCGACGGCGCGGTGCAGCCGCTCAAGGCCGATCCGTTTGCCTTCATGGCCGAGATCCGCCCCAAGAGCGCTTCGATGACTGCGCACCCGGCCAAGCTCGACTGGGGAGACGAGGCGCATCGTGCACACTGGGCATCGGTCGATCCGCGCAAGGTGCCGATCTCGATCTACGAGGTCCATGCCGGTTCGTGGCAGCGCGACCAGTGGAATTGGTTTCTCAACTGGGACGAACTGGCCGAACGGCTCATCCCCTATGTCGTCGACATGGGCTTTACCCATATCGAGTTCCTGCCGATCAGCGAGCATCCCTACGATCCCTCGTGGGGCTACCAGACCACCGGCCTGTTTGCGCCGACCGCCCGCTTCGGCGAGCCGGCGGGCTTCGCACGGTTCGTGGACGGTGCGCACCGTGCCGGCATCGGCGTGCTTCTCGACTGGGTTCCGGCGCACTTTCCCACCGACGAACACGGCCTGGTCCGCTTCGACGGCACCGCGCTTTACGAGCACGAGGACCCGAGGCTCGGCTATCATCCGGACTGGAATACGCTGATCTACAATTTCGGGCGGCGCGAAGTCTCCAGCTTCCTCGTCAACAATGCGCTGTTCTGGGCCGAGCGCTACCATGTCGACGGGCTGCGCGTGGATGCCGTCGCCTCGATGCTTTACCGCGATTATTCGCGCAAGGCGGGCGAGTGGATCCCCAATCCGCAGGGCGGGCGGGAGAACTGGGAGGCGGTGGATTTCCTGCGCGCCACCAACCGCGCGCTCTATGGAACGCATCCCGGCTTCATGACCTTCGCCGAAGAATCGACGGCATGGCCCGGCGTGACCCAGCCTGCCTACGATGCCGAGGGTGGGGAGCGGCCCACTTCGCTTGGTTTCGGCTTCAAGTGGAACATGGGCTTCATGCACGACACCCTGCAGTACATGAGCCGCGATTCCGTCCACCGGCGCTACCACCATAAGGACATCACTTTCGGCCTGATGTACGCCTTCAGCGAGAACTTCGTTCTGCCGCTCAGCCATGACGAGGTGGTCCACGGCAAGGGCTCGCTGCTCAACAAGATGAGCGGCGACGACTGGCAGAAATTCGCCAATCTGCGGGCCTACTATGCGCTCATGTGGGGGTATCCAGGCAAGAAGCTGCTGTTCATGGGGCAGGAATTCGCGCAGCGGCGCGAATGGAGCGAGGAGCGCGCACTCGACTGGGAACTGCGCGATGCCCCCGCGCATGAAGGCATCCGCAATCTGGTGAAGGATCTCAATCGCCTCTACCGCCAGAAGCCCGCGCTTCATGCCGGCGATTGCGACGCGGGCTGCTTCGAATGGCTCATTGTCGACGATGCCGAGAATTCGGTCTTCGCCTGGCTGCGCAAGGCGCCGGGCGCGAAGCCGATTGCGGTGATATCGAACATGACCCCGGCGCTGCGCAGCGGATACCGCGTGCCGCTGCCGCACGAGGGCAAGTGGAACGAGATCCTCAACAGCGATTCCGCGCATTACGGCGGATCGGGCAAGGGGAACCTGGGTCAGGTGAAGTCTGAAGGCGGCGCGGCAACGGTGACCTTGCCGCCGCTGGGTACGATCATGCTCGAATATGCGGGCTGAAGCAGGAGAGGGGTGATGAGAAGTCCAATCGGTCAGCCGCTTGCGCGCGATGCCATGGCCTATGTCCTTGCCGGTGGGCGGGGCAGCCGTCTGGCGGAACTGACAGACAATCGCGCCAAGCCTGCGGTCTATTTCGGCGGCAAGACGCGGATCATCGACTTCGCCCTTTCGAACGCGATCAACTCCGGGATACGCCGCATCGGCGTCGCCACGCAGTACAAGGCGCATAGCCTCATCCGCCACATGCAGCGGGCATGGAACTTCATGCGCCCCGAACGCAACGAGAGCTTCGACATACTGCCCGCCAGCCAGCGCATTTCCGAAATGCTGTGGTACGAAGGCACGGCCGATGCGGTATTCCAGAACATCGACATCATTGCCGCGCACGGGCCGAAGTACATGGTCATCCTGGCCGGCGACCATGTCTACAAGATGGACTACGAGCTGATGCTGCAGCAGCACGTCAATTCCGGCGCGGACGTCACTGTCGGCTGTCTTGTCGTGCCGCGCAAGGAAGCGACCGGCTTCGGGGTCATGCACGTTGACAAGGACGATCGCATCACCGCCTTCGTCGAAAAGCCCGCCGATCCGCCGGGCATTCCCGGGCAGGAGGACATGGCGCTCGCCTCCATGGGCATCTATGTTTTCGAGACGGAGTTCCTGTTTGACCAGTTGCGCCGCGATGCCGACGATCCCGATTCCAAGCGCGACTTCGGCGGGGACATCATCCCCTACATCGTCAAGAACGGGAAGGCGCAGGCCCACCGCTTCACCCATTCGTGCATTCGCGCGGCCGAGGAGATCGAGGAATACTGGCGCGACGTCGGTACGGTGGACGCCTATTTCGAGGCCAACCTGGATCTCACCGATACCGTGCCCAAGCTCGACATGTACGATCGCGACTGGCCGATCTGGTCGGACGCGGTGGTCGCCGCGCCCGCCAAGTTCGTCCATGACGAGGAAGGGCGGCGCGGCATGGCGATATCCTCGCTGATCTCCAACGACTGCATCGTCTCGGGCTCGACCGCCCGGCGTTCGCTGCTGTTTACCGGCGTCAAGATGGGCAGCTATTCCAGCGTCGATGAAGCGGTGATCCTGCCCTATTGCAACATCGGCCGCGGGGCGCGATTGAGCCGCGTCATCATCGATTCCGGCGTACGTATCCCTGAAGGGCTGGTAGTCGGCGAAGACCCGGTATTCGATGGCCAGCGCTTCCGCCGCACCGAAAGCGGTGTATGCCTGATTACCAAGTCCATGATCCAGCGACTGGAGAAGTGAACGAGTGCCGTTGAATGTCCTGAGCGTCGCGTCCGAAGCAGTTCCGCTGATCAAGACCGGCGGGCTTGCCGACGTGGCCGGGGCTTTACCCGGTGCGGTAGCCGATCATGGCGCGGCGATGACCACGCTGCTTCCCGGTTATCCGTCCGTGCTCAAGGCGATGCCCCGGGCGCGGCCCGTTCACCAGTGGGATTCGCTTCTCGGCACGCCGGCGCGGCTGCTGTCGGGCAAGATCGGAACCAAGGGCGCGGAATATCCGCTGCTGGTTCTCGACGCGCCGGAGCTCTTCACCCGCGACGGCAGCCCTTACAGCGACATCTCGGGCAAGGATTGGAGCGACAACTGGCGGCGTTTCGCGGCGCTGGGCCGGGCGGCGGCCGATCTTGCCGGTGGCGCCATGGTCAAGCGCGGCAAACCGCAGGGTTTCGACCTCGTCCATGCGCACGACTGGCAGGCAGCGATGACCTGTGCGTACCTGCGCTATGCACCTTATGGCGAGGCGCGCATCCCTTCGGTCGTGACGATTCACAACATGGCCTTTCAGGGCTGGTTCGGCAAAGAGGTTTTCGCGCAGTTGGGCCTGCCGCCCAAGGCCTGGACGATGGACGGGGTCGAGTATCACGGCGGCGTCGGCATGTTGAAGGCGGGCCTCGCCTGCGCCGATGCAGTGACGACAGTCAGCCCGACTTATGCGCGCGAGATCCGTTCCGGCACGTTCGGCATGGGGCTGGAGGGCCTGATCATTGCGCGCGGCCATGCGGTTTCGGGCATCCTCAACGGCATCGATACCGATGTCTGGAATCCGGCTACCGACAAGGCGCTGGCGGCTACCTTCACGGCGCGAACGCTTGAGCGGCGCATGGCGAACAAGCGTGCGCTGGAAGCCGAGTTCGATCTCGATGAGGACGACGGTCCGCTGTTCATCGTCGTCAGCCGACTGACCTGGCAAAAGGGCATGGATGTCCTGCCCGAAGTGCTGGACCATCTCGTCGGCATCGGCGGCAGGCTGGCGCTGCTCGGCTCGGCCGATCCGCATATCGAGCAGCAGCTGTTCGAAGGCGCCGCGCGCCATCCCGGCCGCGTCGGCATTCGCATCGGCTATGACGAGGACCTGTCCCACCGCATGCAGGGCGGCGGCGATGCGATCCTCGTCCCATCGCGGTTCGAACCTTGCGGACTGACCCAGCTCTATGGCCTTGCCTACGGCTGCGTTCCGGTGGTCTCGCGCACCGGCGGTCTGGCCGATACGGTGATCGACGCGAACCCGGCCGCGCTTGCCGCGGGCTGTGCCACCGGCATCCAGCATGACGGCGTGACTTACGATGCCCTCGCCGCTGCGCTGACCCGCACCGTCGATCTCTATCGCCAGCCCGCGGTCTGGCAGAAGATCCAGAAGAACGCGATGAAGTGCGACTTTTCCTGGAAGGCGAGCGGCAAGGCCTATGCCGATCTCTATCGCTCGCTGATGACATGACGCGGCTCGGCGCGACGGTGCAGGACGGGACCACGCGCTTCGCCGTGCGCTCCCCGAAAGCCGAGCGCGTCTGGCTGTGCCTGTTCAACGGCCGCAAGGAAACACGCCACGAAATGGCGCGCGACGGTGACGTCTGGACGCTCGAATTGCCGGGGGACCTGACCGGGACGCGCTATGGCTACCGCGCTGCTGGAGAGTGGGCGCCGGAGCGGGGCCGCTGGTTCGATTCCGCCAAGCTGCTGGTCGATCCCTATGCCGTGGAACTGGACCGCCGCTTCCGACAGGACCGGCGGCTGTCGGCATTCGGCAAGGATACCGCCGCCATCGTTCCCAAGGCGCGCGTTCCCGCGCCGCTCCCGCCCGTCGCGGTCCGGCCGCCGCATTTTGCCGCCGGCGGGCTGATCTACGAAGTCAACGTGCGTGCCTTCACGATGTGCCATCCCGAGGTGCCCCGGCGCCTGCGCGGGACCGTGGCGGCGCTGGCGCATCCGGCCGTGCTGGCGCACCTGAAAAAGCTCCATGTCATGGCTGTCGAACTGATGCCCGTGGTGGCGTGGATCGACGAGCGGCACTTGCCGCCGCTCGGCCTCGTGAACGCCTGGGGCTATAACCCGGTGGCGATGATGGCACTCGATCCCGGTCTGTGCCCCGGCGGCATCACCGAATTGCGCGAGACTGTCGCGGCGCTTCATGCCGAGGGGATCGGCGTCCTGCTCGATCTTGTATTCAACCATACCGGCGAAAGCGATGTCGAGGGCGGGGTGATCTCGCTGCGCGGTCTTGACGATGCAGTCTATGGCCGTGCGCCGGACGGCTCGCTGATCAATGATTCCGGCTGCGGCAATACGCTCGACTTCGCCAATCCCGCCGTCCGCCGTCTCGCGCTCGATGCCATGCGCCACTTCGTCAGCCGGTGCGGTGTCGACGGGTTCCGCTTCGACCTTGCACCCATCCTCGCACGCGGGCCGGGGTTCGATCCCGCCGCGCCGATCTTCACCGAGATCGACGACGACCCGCTGCTGTCGAACCGGGTGCTGATCGCCGAGCCCTGGGACATCGGTCCGGGCGGTTATCAGCTCGCCAATTTTCCGGCGCACTGGCTGGAATGGAACGACCGCTTCCGCGACGACGTCCGCCGCTTCTGGCGCGAGGAAGAGGGTGTGGGCAAGCTGGCGACACGGCTGGCAGGATCGTCCGACATCTTCGGGCCGCACTGGCCTCATTCCGACTGCCGCTCGGTCAACTTCCTCGCCGCGCACGACGGCTTCACGCTGGCGGACACGGTTTCCTACGCGCATCGCCACAATGAGGCCAACGGCGAGCAGAACCGCGACGGGCACGGCGAGAACTTCAGCTGGAACAACGGTGCCGAAGGGCCGACGGACGATCCTCACGTGCTGGCAAGGCGTGCCCATGACCTGCGGGCGCTGCTCGGCACGCTGTTCGCTTCGACCGGGACGATCATGCTGACCGCGGGTGACGAATTCGGCCATAGCCAGCAAGGCAACAACAACGCCTATTGCCAGGACAACGAAATCGGCTGGATCGACTGGGAAAGCCGCGATCTCGGCCTGGAAGATCATGTCGCCCGGCTCTCGCTCGTGCGGGCGAAACGGCGGGCATGGTTCGCGCGCTTTCCCGATACGGTGGAATGGCACAGGCTGGATGGCGTCCCCAAGACCGTCACCGACTGGGAGAATCCGCATAGCGCAGGCTTCGTTTACGAGGCGCGCGAAGAGGACGGCGGCATTCGCGTCGAAGTGCGCCGTCACGATCGCGAAGTGCGCCTCACTGCAATCTGAATCGACCCGATCGGTTACGCCGCGCTTGCCTTCCGCGCGCTTTGCCGCAATGACCCGCTCCCGCCCGGGGGGGGCATCGAGCATCTGGCCACTTGCCAAAAGGCGCTGCTGCGCTGCACAATGGGGTAATCATGCGAATTGCCGTCATCGACGAAAGCGCCGCGCGCGCCTCGATCATCCAGGAAGGGCTGGCCGCTCTCGATGATTGCGAAATCTATGTCCTGACGGAACGTCGGGGCCTGCTGGCCCGGATCGGTGAGATCAATCCCGACATCGTCCTCATGGATCTGGGTAACCCGTCGCGCGACGTACTCGAAGAATATTTCTCGGTGAGCCGGGCGCTTGACCGGCCGATTGCGATGTTCGTCGACGAGGCGGACGACGAATCGATTGCCGCTTCGGTCGAGGCGGGCGTCTCGTCCTATGTCGTCGATGGCCTGGCGCCCAACCGCATCCGTCCGATCCTCGATCTGGCGATCACCCGTTTCAATGCCTTTTCGCGCCTGCAAAACGATCTTGCCGCCGCCAAGGGCAAGCTGGCCGAACGCGAAACCATCGATGCCGCCAAGCGCATTCTCATGAACGGCAGGGGCTTGCCCGAACCAAAGGCCTATGCAGAACTGCGCAAGGCGGCGATGAACCAGGGCAAGCGCATAGTCGATATCGCCGAGGCCATCGTGACGGCCGACCGGCTGATGGGGGATCATTGACGTGAGTACCGAGCTGACCGTCGGCTTCCTGCCTCTGGTGGATGCATGCCTGCCGATCCTGGCGAAGGAACATGGTTTTGCCGAGGAAGAGGGCGTCACGCTCTCGCTGGTGAAGGACATGAGCTGGGCAACCGTTCTCGACCGCCTGCTTTACGGGCACAGCGACGCCGCGCACCTTGTCGCGCCGCTGGCGATTGCCGCGACGCTGGGACGCGGACGTCCGGCACAGTCGCTTTCGGTTCCCTTCGTCCTTGGCCTCAATGGCAATGCCGTTACCTTGCGGCCCGAAATCGCCCGCATGGTTCGCCCCGAAGGGCAGATCGGCGATCCGGCGGAAGTGGGTGCGGCGCTCAAGGTGATCGCAGAGGAACGCAAGGCTGCCGGCAAGCCGCTGACCTTCGGGGTCGTTCATCGCTATTCCAGCCATAACTACATGCTGCGTTACTGGCTGGCGGGTTGCGGCATCCGGCCCGATACCGATGTCGACATCACCACGGTCCCGCCGCCGTTTTGCGCCGATGCGCTCAAGCAGGGGGAAGTCGACGGGATCTGCGTCGGCGAGCCGTGGAACTCCGTTGCGGTCGAGCAGGGCGCCGGTGAAATCGTCCTGTCCACTGCGCAGATCTGGCGGCGCGGCGTGGAAAAGGTGCTGGCCCTGCGCGAGCAGGTTCTCGACGAGAAACGTGAAGGCGTGCAGCGCCTGATCCGTGCCTTGTGCAAGGCGGGGGCGCACTTCGTCGATCCGGTGAACTGGGAACTCAACGCCGAGATTCTCGCGCGGCCCGAATACCTCGACGGTTCGGCCGAACTGATCCGCCGGGCTATCTCCGACCAGTTGCTGATCGCGCGCGGCGGTGCCCTGATCCACTATCCCGATTTCATGTTCCAGTACCGCGAGGCGGCCAACTTCCCGTGGGTCAGCCAGGCGGAGTGGCTCTACACGCAAATGGTGCGCTGGGATAACGTACCCTTCGATGCGAAGGACGCGCAAAGGGCGGCACGCGTGTTCCGCCCCGACGTTTACCGCAGTGCACTGCTCGGCACGGGGGAACCGCTTCCGGGGGCCAGTTCCAAGGTCGAAGGCAGTATCGAGACGTCCATGGTCGTGGGTACGCAGCAGGGCGCTATCCAGTTGGAACCGAACAGGTTTTTCGATGGGAAGGTGTTCGATCCGAGCGATATCGAGGGCTACCTGTCTCGGCTTGCGTAAGCGCAAATTCGTTGTGCGGTGCAAAAAGTCCTTTACGCGAGCCGGGCGAATCGCTTAAACACTAAGTCACGCAGAACGGTCGGCTCCCAAGGACGGGAGCATCGAAAGATCGGCCTGCGGGTATCAGAAATCAGTGGCAACGCAGCCGCCCGATGTAACCCGTTTGGGTTCGCGTCGAGGCGGTTTTTTGCGTTTGCCTGATGAACTTGGGGATTTGTTCGGATGAGCATGAAGCGGGGGTTCGGGTTTACGCGTCGCGCTACGGTTGTCGCGCTGATGGCCAGCGTCGCGCTGGCCGGTTGCGGCAGCAAGGGCGATGCACCGTCGGGTGACGCGGTGAAGGCTGCAGCGGCGCCGGGCGGCGTGGAAAAGCCGGTGCTCAAGCTCGGTTTCATCAAGCTGACCGACATGGCGCCGCTGGCCATTGCCAAGGAGAAGGGCTTCTTCGCCGAGGAGGGCCTCAACGTCACGCTCGAGCCGCAGGCGAACTGGAAGGTCCTGCTCGACGGCGTGATCGGCGGACAGCTTGACGGCGCCCACATGCTGGCCGGTCAGCCGATCGCCGCAACCATCGGATATGGCACCAAGGCCGACCTGATCGCCCCCCTCAGCCTCGACCTCAACGGCAATGCCATCACCGTGTCCAACAAGGTCTGGGACATGGTCAAGCCGAACCTGCCGATGGAAGGCGGCAAGCCCAAGCACCCGATTTCGGCTGCGGTCCTCCAGCCGGTGGTCGCCAGCTTCAAGCAGCAGGGCAAGCCCTTCAACATGGGCATGGTCTTCCCGGTTTCGACCCACAACTACGAACTGCGCTACTGGCTGGCCGCCGGAGGCCTCAACCCCGGTTTCTACACCCCCGGCGATGTCGGTGGCACGGTCGATGCCGACGTCCAGCTCTCGGTCACGCCGCCGCCGCAGATGCCCGCCACGCTCGAGGCCGGTACCATCGAAGGCTATTGCGTGGGCGAACCGTGGAACCAGGCGGCGGTGCAGAAGAAGATCGGCGTGCCGATCATCACCGACAACGAAGTCTGGCATGACAATCCGGAGAAGGTCTTCGGCCTGCGCAAGGATTTCGCCGACAAGTATCCGGGCACGACCGCAGCCATGCTTCGTGCGATCATCAAGGCGCAGCAGTGGCTCGATGCCGATGGCGGCAAGAACCGCGCCGAGGCCGTGAAGATCCTCTCGCAGCCCAACTATGTGGGCGCCGACGAGAAGGTCATTGCCGCATCGATGACCGGCAAGTTCACGTTCGAGCCGGGCGACACCCGCGATGCGCCGGGCTTCAATATCTTCTTCGACAAGAACGCGGGCTATCCGTTCTATTCCGATGCGATCTGGTACCTGACGCAAATGCGCCGCTGGGGCCAGATTCCCGAGGATCACGATGACCAGTGGTACATCGATCAGGCCAAGGCCGTCTATCGTCCCGACCTGTATCTCGCAGCGGCCAGGGGCCTTGCAGAGAAGGGCGTGATCCCCGCCGATGCTATCCCCGAAACCGACGGTTTCAAGCCGGTCGACAACGGCTTCATGGATCACATCCCTTACGACGGCCACAAGCCGAACGGGTATATCCAGTCGCTCAAGATCGGTCTGAAGAAGGGCCAGAAGGTGACGGCTTCCGGCGTGACCGGCAGCTGACACCCGAGCTAATCCGAGGAGAATTTCGATGGCAACCGCCTTTGCCGATATGGAGCCGAAGGAAATGGCTCAGGCCCAGTCGGAGAATCCCGTGGCCGATACCGCAACCGCAAGGGCTGCGTCCGAAAGCAAGGCCGAAAAGGCCGCGCCGCCGGCCGCTCTCGGCAAAGTGCAGGACGTCATTGCGAAACTCGGCAAGGGGCTGATTGCCCCGATCCTCGGGATTGCTGCATTCCTTGCCATCTGGGCGGCTCTCGCCCCGCAGGTCGACACCTCGCTCGGCGCGCTTCCTGGCCCCTTGGAAGTCGCCGAGCAGGGTGTTGCCCTGTACGATGAATGGCATGCTGCGAACGTGGCCAAGGCCGAGTTCTATGAAGCCCAGGATGCCCGCATGGCGGCGGGCACACAGGCGATGGCCTTCGACTATGCCGGTCCGCCGACTTTCCTCGATCAGGTCCTGACCTCGCTCAAGACGGTCGCGCTCGGGTTCATCCTGGCGACCGTGTTCGCGGTGCCCATCGGCCTTGCCGCGGGCCTATCGCCGATGTTCAATGCCGCGATCAACCCGCTGGTGCAGATCATGAAGCCGGTCAGCCCGCTTGCTTGGCTGCCGATCGTGACCATGGTCGTCTCGGCCACGGTTTCCAGCGCCGATCCGATGCTGGCCAAGAGCTTCGTCATTTCGGCCATCGTCGTGATGCTCTGCTCGCTGTGGCCGACGCTGATCAATACCGCGATCGGCACCGCCTCGATCGACAAGGACCTGCTCAACGTGGGCCGCGTGCTCAAGCTCGGCTGGTTCGCGAAGCTGACGCGCCTCGTCTTGCCCAGTTCGCTGCCCTATATCTTCACCGGTATGCGCCTGTCGCTGGGTGTGGGCTGGATGGTGCTGATCGCCGCGGAAATGCTCGCCCAGAACCCCGGTCTCGGCAAGTTCGTGTGGGACGAGTTCCAGAACGGTTCCAGCCAGTCGCTCGCCCGGATCATGTTCGCGGTGATCGTGATCGGCCTGATCGGCTTCCTGCTCGACCGGATCATGATGATGCTTCAGTCCTTCGCCAACCGCAACCACACGATCTGATCGTCAACCCCACCAGCCGAAGGAAACAGACAATGGCCACGATCCTTTCGCTCAAGGGTGTCTCCAAGTCCTATAAGGGACAGAACGGCGGCGTCACGCAAGTGCTCGACGGCATCGACCTCGACGTTGAGGAGGGCGAATTCATCGCCATCCTCGGCTTCTCGGGCGCAGGCAAGACGACCCTGATCTCATCGATCGCCGGCCTGATCGAACCCGATGCGGGCGATATCCTGCTGCACGGCAAGCAGATCGACGGGCCTGACAAGGACCGAGGTCTGGTCTTCCAGTCCTATTCGCTGTTTCCCTGGCTGACTGTCGAGAAGAACGTCGCGCTTGCCGTCGATGCCGTCCACAAGGACCGCAGCAAGCAGGACCGTGCGGCGCTGGTGAAGCAGAAGATCGAACTGGTCGGGCTGGGCCATGCGATGGACCGCAAGCCGGCCCAGCTTTCCGGTGGCATGCGTCAGCGCGTCTCGGTGGCCCGCGCGCTGGCCATGGAGCCGGAGATCCTCCTGCTCGACGAACCGCTTTCCGCGCTCGACGCACTGACCCGCTCCAAGCTCCAGGATGAGATCGAGCGGATCCGCAAGGAAGAAAAGCGCACCATCATCCTCGTTACCAACGATGTCGACGAGGCTCTCCTGCTGGCCGATCGGGTCGCGATCCTGACGCCTGCGCCTGCCGCCACCATCGGGCGGATCTTCGATGTCGATGTGCCGCGCCCGCGCGATCGCGAGGCGGTGAACGACGATCATCACTTCCAGTCGCTGCGCAAGCAGATTGTCGCCTATCTCGGCAAGCTCAACGAGCAGGGTTCCAGCGTCGGCGAAAGCTCGGTCGAACTGCCCGAAGTGGTGCCGCTGGACCTGTTCGCCGGCAAGGAGGCCGAGCTTCCCGCCGCTTACACGCAAGCGGCGAAATCCGCGGTCGAGCGGCGCTACATGGAGTTCTACAAGCTCCACAAGGTCTACCCGACGCCGAAGGGGCCGCTAACCGTCGTCGAGGATTTCAACCTGCTGATGGACAAGGGCGAATTCATCTCGCTCATCGGTCACTCGGGCTGCGGCAAGTCGACCGTGCTGACGATGGCGGCCGGCCTCAACGAGATCAGCAAGGGCGGCATCATTCTCGACAACCGCGAGGTGGACGTTGCCGGCCCGGACAAGGCGGTGGTCTTCCAGGCGCCGAGCCTGATGCCCTGGCTGACCGCGCGCCAGAACGTCGCGCTGGGCGTCGAGCGGGTCTATCCGCATGCATCCAAGGCCGAGCGCCGGGATATCGTGGACTATTACCTCGACCGCGTCGGCCTTGCCGATGCCAAGGAGAAGATGGCAGCCGAGATGTCCAACGGCATGCGCCAGCGCGTCGGTATCGCCCGGGCATTTGCGCTCTCGCCGCGCCTGCTGCTGCTCGATGAGCCTTTCGGGATGCTCGACAGCCTAACGCGCTGGGACCTGCAGGACGTGCTGGTCGAGACCTGGAACCGCACCAAGGTCACCGCGATCATGGTCACCCACGATGTCGACGAGGCGATCCTGCTGGCCGACCGCGTGGTGATGATGACCAATGGCCCGCAGGCCACCATCGGCAAGATACTCAAGGTCGACCTGCCGCGCCCGCGCGATCGCAAGGCGCTGCTCGATCATCCCAAGTTCTACCAATACCGACAGGAAGTGCTGCACTTCCTGGCCGAATACGATCACGGACCGGCGGCAAAGGCCGCCTGAAACAAGTGAGGCCGCACGCGCGCAAAGCGCGGCGGCCTCGAACGCGCGCGCTCATGAGGGGCGGCGACGGGCAATGGCGCCCGTTCGTCCGACGCGCACTGCGGATCGCACGGTTCGCGCAGGGAGAGGGTCATAGCGGCGGGCAACGGCGTCTGCCTTCGTTCCTATTCGGAAGGGGCGCCCGGGGGGGTGCCCGTGGAGGCTCACGCATATGAAAAAGACATTCTCGCTTGCTGCTCTCGCCGCCACTGTCGCCACGCTGGGCCTTGCCGCGCCCGCACAGGCCAAGGCCGGCGATCCGGTCAAGGTCAGCGACGACGTTACCATCGACCCGATCATCGACGGGGTCCTGCGCTACGAACATGTCGACCAGGACGACATCGACCTCGATGCCGACGCCGTGACCATGCGCCTGCGCGCGGGTGCCGAAGTGACCACCCACGGCCTTTCGCTGTTGGCCGAAGGAGAGGGCACACTGGCGATCGTCGACCACTACAACGACACCATTCCCGGCAATAACGGATATCTGGGCGCAGAACCCTATTCGGTCGTGGCCGACCCGCAGAACATCGAACTCAACCGCCTGCAGGTGGCTTATGCTGCCAAGGGCAGCAAGGTTACGATCGGGCGCCAGCGCATCATTCTCGATGATGCCCGCTTCGTCGGCAATGTCGGCTGGCGCCAGAACGAGCAGACATTCGATGCGGTCCGCGCCGAGACCAGGATCGGCCCGGTGATGTTCGACGGCACTTACGCCATTTCGCAGCGCACGATCTTCGGTGCCGACAGCCCGAACGAATACTTCGACGGCGACATGTTCCTCGTCCAGGGTGGGCTGAACCTGAAAGTCGCCAAGGTGAAAGCCTTCGCCTACCTGCTCGATTACGACAGCCGCATCGCCTTCTCGAGCCAGACTTACGGCGTGCTCGCCAATGGCGCGATCCCGCTTGGCGATGCGTTCAAGCTGAACTTCTCGGCGACCTATGCGCGCCAGAGCGATTATAAGCTGAACCCGGTCAACTTTGCCGCGGACTATATCAACGCCGAGCTGGGCGCATCGATCATGGGCTTCGGCCTCAAGGCCGGCTACGAGGAGCTGGGTAGCGATGACGGCATTGCCGCCTTCCAGACCCCGCTGGCGACCGCCCATGCCTTCAACGGCTGGGCCGATCTGTTCCTGACCACGCCGGCGGCGGGTCTGCGCGACTATTACGGCGGTCTCGCCAAGAAGATCGGCGATGCCGGACCGCTCAAGGGCCTCAACGGTGCGGTCGTCTACCACAAGTTCGAAAGCGATTTCGGCAGCGTGAACTACGGCCAGGAGTGGGATGCCAGCCTTGGCTTCTCGATCAGGAACTACGCCGTGCTTCTCAAATACGCGAACTACGATGCCAAGAACTTCGGCAGCGATACCGAAAAGTTCTGGCTGCAATTGGCATTCAAGTACTGACCGACTTGAGGAGGGGGACTGGCTGCAGTTCAGGCATGGCTCCGGACGTGCCGAAGCAGGGCCCGGACTGCAGCCGGAACCGAACGATTTCAAACGAAGGAAAAGTCTAGCGTACGCATTGGACCTTTTATCTGGCAACGGGGAGTATTCGTAGATGGCATATCTTGCGCCTTCAGAATTTGTCACCAAGCTGATCGACGCCGGTGAATCGAAGATCATGATGTCGACCAAGGACACGCTGGTCCGCGCCTACATGGCCGGTGCCACGCTGGCCCTTGCTGCGGCTTTTGCCGTGACGATCAATGTCCAGACCGGCCAGCCGCTGGCTGGTGCCGTCCTGTTCCCGGTCGGCTTCTGCATGCTCTATCTGCTCGGATACGACCTGTTGACCGGTGTATTCGTGCTGGCGCCGCTCGCGGTGTGGGACAAACGTCCCGGCTGCAATTGGTCGGGTGTCCTGCGCAACTGGGGGCTCGTCTTCACCGGCAACTTCGCCGGGGCGCTGACGACGGCCGTGCTCATGGCCATCTACTTCACGTACGGCTTCGCGGCCGAGCCGAGCGAAGTGGGCATGAAGCTGGCCGGTACGGGCGTTGCGCGCACGGTGGGTTACGCCGAGTACGGCATGGCCGGCTGGCTGACGATCTTCGTGCGCGGCATGCTGTGCAACTGGATGGTCTCGACCGGCGTCGTCGGTGCCCAGATCTCGACCACCGTGTCGGGCAAGGTCATCGCGATGTGGATGCCGATCATGCTGTTCTTCTACATGGTCTTCGAACACTCGATCGTGAACATGTTCCTGTTCCCGACCGCACTGATGCTCGGCGGTGACTTCACTGTCGGCGACTACTTCTGGTGGAACGAGATTCCGACCGTCCTGGGCAACCTGGTCGGCGGCCTGACTTTCACCGGCCTCATGCTTTACACCACGCATGCCCGCACCGGTGCGAAGCGCGTGGTCAAGATGGCAGCCTGAGCTATCCCTCTGGCTGCATTCGATCGGGAGGGGCCCAGCAAACCCTCCCGATCCCTTTTGCGATCACCTGAACCTGCCGCAGGCGAGGACGGATCCTTGCGAAACCAGCTTGCCGTGACAATCGGCCAGTATTCGACAGCCGGGATCAAGGAGGCGAACCAGGACTTCCATGGCGCCTTCGTTCCCGAGGGCGACGAACTGTGGACCAAGGGCGTGGCCCTGGCCCTCGCGGACGGGATCAGCACCAGTGTGCTGGGCGCAGCGGCAGCGGAAACCGCGGTAAAATCATTCCTGACCGACTATTTTGCAACGTCCGAAGCCTGGTCGGTCCAGACCAGCGCGGCCCGGGTGATATGCGCGACGAATTCCTGGATGCACGCGCAGAACCTGAAGGGGCATGGCAGGAACCTGACCGACGAGGAGCGGGAGCGCGGCATGGTCTGCACGCTCTCGGCGCTGATCCTCAAGTCGCGCTCGGCCTACGTCTTTCATATCGGCGATGCGCGTGTGGTGCGGGTCTCCGGCACTGCCCTCGAGCCGTTGACCGAACCGCATCGCGTCTGGCTGGGTGGCGGCCAGAGCTATCTCGCCCGCGCGCTCGGGATCGATCGGCGCGTCGAAATCGATCACCGCAAGGTGCCGGTTGCGAAGGGTGACACCTTCATCCTGACCAGCGACGGCGTTCATGACGTCCTGCCCGATTCCGCCTTCGTCGAGGCGGCGCGCGGAAAGGACCTCGACGCAGCGGCCCGTGCCTTGGCCGATGCTGCACTTGCTGCGGGCAGCGAGGACAACCTCACCGTCCAGATCCTTCGCGTGGACGACCTGCCGCAAAGCGATCCGGTCGATCTGGTCGGGGAAGAGGCAGCCCTGCCGCCTGCGCCGCATTTGACTGCCGGGCATGACTTCGATGGTTTCACGATCCTGCGCGAACTCCATGCCGGGCATCGCAGCCACGTCTATCTCGCGCGCGATGGTGAGACCGGGCAGCTGGTGGCGATCAAGGTACCGTCGACCGAAAGCGGTGCCGACCCGGTCGAACTGCGCCGCCTCATGCTGGAGGAATGGATCGCGCGGCGCGTCAGGAATACACATGTGCTGGGCGCGCCGCCCGCGCGTGCTTCGCGCCGTCACGCCTATGCCGTGACCCATTTTCTCGAAGGCGCGACGCTGGAGGACTGGGTCCGTTTTCAGCCCGGGACCGATCTTGCGGCGATACGCTCGATCGTGAAGCAGGTGGCATCGGGCCTGCAGGCGCTTCACCGCATGGAAATCCTTCATCGCGACTTGCGCCCCGCCAATGTCGTCATTGATCGTGAGGGGACGGCCCGGATCATCGATTTCGGCTCCGCACTTGTGGCCGGGCTCGACGAACTGGCGCCGCGCGCCGACGATGCGATGTTTGCCGGAACCATGCAGTTTACCGCGCCGGAAATTTGGCTGGGTGCTCCTGCAAGCCGGAAGTCCGATCTGTGGTCGCTTGGCGCGATTGCCTATTTCATGCTGACCCGCAGCCTGCCGTATGGGGCGCGTCTCAGCGCGGCGCAGACCCGGGCGGCGCAGAGGAAGTTGGCCTATATCCCGGCGAGCGAGATCAATCCTGAAGTGCCCGAATGGATGGATGCGGCGTTGGCACGCGCGCTCGCGCTCGATCCGGCGGATCGCTACGAAGAGCTGTCCGAATTCATTTACGACATCGCCCATCCCAATACCGCGCTCGCCGCGCCGCCGCCGCGACCCTGGCTGGCGCGCCGACCGGAACGCCTGTGGCAGGCGATCAGCACCGCTCTGGCGCTCGCCCTTGCATTGTCCATCGCCACCCGCGGTAGCGAGCGTGAGCCGGGCGGCGGACATGGAGCCACCAGTAGAGTTTCCACCCCCAGAACCGAGGAGATCCCGGAATGATGACCAAGGCCGATGTCACCGACATGATCTATGAAAAGAAGCGCGCAGGCGGTGTGACCTGGGCGCAGATCGCCGAGATGGCGGGCCTGCAGGAAGTTTTCGTGACATCCGCATGCCTCGGCATGAATTCGCTTCCGCGCGAGAGTGCCGACAAGGTCGCGACCGGCCTGGGCCTGCCGCAGGAGGCGGCAGTCGTGCTCGCCGAATATCCCAAGAAGATGTTCGAGATGACGGTGCCGACCGACCCATGCATCTACCGCTTCTACGAGATCGTCGGTGTCTATGGCGAAACGCTGAAGGAGCTGATCCAGGAGAAGGGCGGCGACGGGATCATGAGCGCGATCGACTTCGACATGACCGTGGAGAAGATACCCAACGAGAAGGGCGATCGCATCGAAGTGAAGATGTCTGGCAAGTTCCTGCCCTACAAGAGCTGGTAGGCGGGTTCGGATACTCTCCCGTCACGCTGAACCCGTTTCGGCATCCGGTACGCTTGCCGCCCCTTCCTGCGCGCCTGCCGACGCAGGAAGGGGCGGCGAGTTATAACCTTATGACATTGAACGTAATTTATTCTTTTCCTGCTGCACTGCAAAAAAGCGTCTTGCGCCGCACACGGCGAATCGGTTAAACACCCAGCAGCGAGAAAGCGTCCGTCCAGCGTTGGACGAATTGAGCGCCTCGCCTTCAGATTTACAGACGCGTGGCAACGACGCCGCCCGTACCTTTCCCGAATGGGAACAGGCACGAGGCGGTTTTTTTGTGTGCGCGTTGCGAACGGAGACGTGACGTGAATGCACCGATGAACTTCGAGAAGGGCGACCTTCCCGGCCAGGTCCGGGAAAGGCTCGTGGTGATCGGCAACGGCATGGCGGGTTGCCGCGCTGTCGAGGAGATCCTTGCGCGCGATCCCAATCGCTTCGACATCACCATCTTCGGCGCCGAGCCGCGGGTGAACTACAACCGCATCATGCTCTCGCCGGTTCTGGCCGGTGAGAAGACCTTCGACGAAATCGTCATCAATACCCAGCAATGGTACGATGAAAACGGCATTACGCTGATTTCGGGCGACAAGGTCGATCACATCGACCGCGCAGCAATGACCGTGATTTCGGCGTCGGGCCGGGCCGAACCCTACGACAGGCTGCTGATCGCCACCGGCTCCGACCCCTTTATCATTCCGGTGCCGGGCAAGGACCTCGAAGGCGTCGTCACTTTCCGCGACCTGGATGACGTCGACAAGATGCTGCACGCCGCGGAAGCTGGCAATGCCAAGGGCGGGGGCAACGCCGTCGTCATCGGCGGCGGCCTGCTCGGCCTCGAAGCGGCGCACGGCCTCTCGCTGCGCGGGATGAAGGTCACGGTCATCCACCTCATGCCCACGCTGATGGAACGCCAGCTCGACGAAGCGGCCGGCTGGCTGCTCAAGACCGAACTGGAACGTCGCGGCCAGACCATCCTGACCGGCGCGAATACCAAGGAGATCCTCGGCAAGGACGGCAAGGTCGCCGCCGTCATGCTGGACGACGGCACCGAGATCGCGGCCGACATCGTCGTCATGGCCGTCGGCATCCGCCCCGCGACCGGCCTTGCCCGCGCCGCCGGGCTTGAGGTCGAGCGCGGCATCATGGTCGACGACCACATGGTCACGTCCGATCCGGCCATCCTTTCCGTCGGCGAATGCGTCCAGCACCGCGGCATGTGCTACGGCCTCGTTGCGCCGCTGTGGGACATGTGCCGTGCCCTGGCCGACTACGTCACCGAAAGCCCGACCGGCTACGAAGGCTCGGTCACGTCGACCAAGCTCAAGGTCTCGGGCATCGACCTGTTCTCGGCCGGCGACTTCTCCGGCGGCGAGGACTGCGAAGACATCGTCATGCGCGATGCCTCGCGCGGCGTTTACAAGCGCGTCATCGTCAAGGACAACAAGGTCCTGGGCGCGGTACTCTATGGCGATACCGCCGACGGCTCCTGGTACTTCGACCTGATGAAGAAGGGCGAGGACGTTTCCGAGATCCGTGAGGCGCTGATCTTCGGCCAGGCCTTCGCGTCCGGGGGTGCGCTCGCGGACCCTAATGCTGCCGTTGCTGCCCTCTCGGACGATGCCGAGATCTGCGGTTGCAACGGCGTTTCCAAGGGCGCTGTCGTTCAGTGCATCGTCGGCGGGGCGCACTCGCTCGACGCTGTGCGCAGCGGCTGCAAGGCATCGGCTTCGTGCGGTTCGTGCACCGGCCTCGTCGAGAGCCTGCTGGCGGTAACGCTGGGCGGTGAGGTCGAGAGCGGCCCCAGGACCATGTGCAAGTGCACCAGCTTCACGCACGACGACGTGCGCAATCTGATCGTCGAAAAACAGCTCAAGGTCATTCCCGAGGTCATGCAGGAACTGCACTGGACGACGCCCGACGGCTGCGCCTCGTGCCGGCCTGCGCTCAATTACTATCTGCTTTGCGCCTGGCCGGGCGAATACGAAGACGACCAGAAGAGCCGCTTCGTCAACGAACGCCTGCACGCCAATATCCAGAAGGACGGCACCTATTCGGTCGTCCCGCGCATGTGGGGCGGGCTTACCAACCCAACCGAACTGCGCGCGATTGCCGATGTCGTGGAGAAGTACAACGCGCCGATGGTCAAGGTGACCGGTGGCCAGCGCCTCGACATCTTCGGCATCAAGAAGGAAGACCTGCCTGCCGTCTGGGCCGACCTCAATGCGGCCGGAATGGTATCGGGCCACGCCTACGGCAAGTCGCTGCGCACGGTGAAGACCTGCGTCGGATCGGAATGGTGCCGCTTCGGCACGCAGGATTCGACCGGGCTTGGCGTCAAGATCGAGAGGATGACCTGGGGCTCGTGGATGCCGCACAAGTTCAAGATCGCCGTCAGCGGTTGCCCGCGCAATTGCGCCGAGGCGACGATCAAGGACTTCGGCGTCATTTGCGTCGACTCCGGCTACGAACTGCACATCGCCGGTAACGGCGGCATCAAGGTCCGCGCGACCGACCTGCTCTGCAAGGTCGAAAGCGAGGAAGATGCGCTCGAGATGTGCGCTGCCTTCATTCAGCTCTACCGGGAGGAAGCGCATTATCTCGAGCGCACGGCACCCTGGGTCGAACGGGTCGGGCTCGATTACGTGAAGGACAGGCTGGCCGAGGACGGCGCCGTCAGGGCCTATGCCGCCCGCTTCCTCTATTCGCAGCAGTTCATGCAGGACGATCCCTGGGCCAAGCGGGCCTCGGGCGAACGCAAGGACCTGCACGCCCACATCGCCACCGTGCGTCCGATGGACACGGCCCTGGAACTGGAGAAGGCATAATGATCGGCGAATGGCTTGATATCGGTCCGATCTCGCAGATCGAAGCCGGCACCGCGCGCACCCTGCCGGTCGAAGGCGGCGAGGAAATCGCGGTGTTCCACACGATGCGCAATGAGTTCTTCGCGCTGCGCAACAAGTGCCCGCACAAGCAGGGCCCGCTCAGCCAGGGTATCGTTCATGGCGACGTCGTGACTTGCCCGCTGCACAACTGGAACATCTCGCTGCGTAGCGGCAAGGCGCTGGGCGACGACGAAGGCTGCGTTCCGACCATTCCGCTCAGGGTCGATGCAGGGCGCATCTATCTCCTGCGTTCTGCCGTGATTGGCACAGGCGCGACGGACGCTGCCCAGACCCGGGCGGCGGCCTGATTGCCATGAAGGTGATCCGCACGACTTGCGCCTATTGCGGGGTAGGCTGCGGTGTCACTGCCCAGGTTTCCGGCGATGGTGATCGGGGGGTCGCCATCGTCGGGGATCGGCAACATCCGGCGAACGACGGCCGGCTCTGTTCCAAGGGAACGCACCTTGGCGAGACGGTGGGGCTCGAAGGTCGCCTGCTCAGGCCGATGATCGGCGATAGCGCGGCAAGCTGGGATGATGCCCTCGATCTCGTCGCCGACCGGATGACCGACTGCATCGCCCAACACGGGCCGGACAGCGTCGCCTTCTATGTCTCCGGACAGTTGCTCACCGAGGACTACTACGTCGCCAACAAGCTGATGAAGGGCTTCGTGGGCAGCGGCAATATCGATACCAATTCCCGGCTTTGCATGGCGAGCGCCGTGGCCGCGCACAACCGAGCCTTCGGCGAGGACGTGGTGCCGTGCTCCTACGAGGATCTCGACGCGACCGACCTTATCCTGCTGGTCGGCTCGAACACTGCCTGGTGCCACCCGGTCGTGTGGCAGCGCATCGAGAAGACCCGCGAGCGGCGCGGGACCAAGATCGTGGTCATCGACCCGCGCCGGACCGAAACGGCCGAGCAGGCCGACCTTCACGTGCCGATCGCGCCCGACGGCGATACTGCCCTGTTCAATGCCCTGCTGGCCGAGATGAAGCGGCGCGGCAAGCTCGACCAGACCTTCCTGCGCGAGCGGGTAGAGGCAGACGAGGGATTCTGGGATGGGCTCGACTGCGATCCCGGCGTCACCGCGGGCCTTTTCGCCAAGCTCTGCAATCTCGTCGCCGAGCATCCGCGCATGGTCACCCTGTTCAGCCAGGGAGCGAACCAGTCGGTGGGCGGCACCGACAAGGGCAATGCGATCATCAACTTCCACCTCGCGACAGGCCGGATCAACCGGATCGGCGCGGGGCCGTTCAGCATCACCGGCCAGCCCAATGCGATGGGTGGTCGCGAGGTGGGAGGACTGGCCAATATGCTTGCGTGCCATCTCGGTTTTTCCGAGCAGGAGCGCGATGACGTATCGGCCTACTGGAACGCGCCGAACATCTGCGCCGGTCCCGGCCTCAAGGCGGTCGACATGTTCCGGGCGATCCATCAGGGCAAGATCAGGTTTCTGTGGGTCATGGCGACCAATCCGGCAGTCTCGATGCCCGACAGCCACTTCGTGCGAGAGGCGCTTGCACGTTGTCCGACCGTGGTCGTTTCCGACATCATCGCCGATACTGACACGGCCAGGTTCGCCCATGTTCGCCTGCCTGCGCACGGCTGGGGCGAAAAGGACGGCACCGTCACCAATTCCGAACGCCGCGTCAGCCGCCAGCGCGCGCTGTTTCCTGCGCCGGGAGAGACCCGCGCCGACTGGAAGATCATGACCGATGTCGCCGCGCGGATGGGCTGGGGCGAAAGCTTCGCCTGGGACAAGCCCGCAGAGATCTTTCGCGAATACGCCTTGATGACGGCGCTGGCCAAGGCGCGCGGCAAGGTTCTAGACCTCACTCCGCACGCCAGGGTTAGCGACGAAGAATACGAAGCGATGGAGCCGTTCCAGTGGGGCGGCGAGCGGCCAATGGCCTGGCGC
The DNA here is from genome assembly GCF_001368935.1 of Novosphingobium sp. KN65.2. Classification (NCBI taxonomy): domain Bacteria; kingdom Pseudomonadati; phylum Pseudomonadota; class Alphaproteobacteria; order Sphingomonadales; family Sphingomonadaceae; genus Novosphingobium; species Novosphingobium sp. KN65.2. The sequence goes on along the minus strand of NZ_CCBH010000046.1, from coordinate 33,703 downwards.
TTTCCTACCGCCAGCGGCAGGGCGAGGCTTGTATCCGTGCGGCCGCCGGTACCGGTGACAAGCGCCGGGTTCCCGCTGCGTCTCAATACGGCGCGCTATCGCGACCAATGGCACACGATGACGCGCACCGGCCTGTCGCCCACGCTCTCGCAGCACCGGCCCGAGCCTCTGCTGGAAGTGCATCCTGCCGATGCCGAAGCGCTCGATCTCGTCGATGGCGGCCTCGGCCGCGTCGAGACGGCGAGCGGATCGGCGGTCTATCGGATTCAGGTGTCGACGGGGCAGCGACGGGGGGAAGTCTGCGTGCCGATGCACTGGACCGACGCCATGGCCGGGGAAGGGCGCTCCAACCGTTTGCCTTCACAGGCGGTGGATCCCGTCTCCGGCCAACCCGGTTTCAAGAACGGCGCCGCGCGTGTGGTTGCCCTTTCGCCCGAGTGGCGGGCCTTCGTCGTGCGCGGTGACGTCATCGCGCCCGAGGGCCTGCTGTACTGGACCCGTTCGCGCATCAAGGCGGGCTGGCTCTATGAACTCGCGGGCGAGGGGGCAATCGACATCGGCGCGTTGCTGCCCGACGGCGAACGGCTGGAAGTCGCCGACATCGCGCGCGGCATGCGCCGCATCGCGGTGCGCGGGGAAGGGGGCTCGCTCGTTGCCGCAGCCTACCTCACCCGCTCGGGCGAACTTCCCGCGCGCGGATGGGTGGCCGAGCAGTTGGGCCTCGACGAGGCGAGCACGGCCGAGCTGCTCGCCGGACGCCCCAGTGCGCCCTTGCCCGATCGCGGTGCCATCGTCTGCGTCTGCCACGGCGTGGGCGAAAGGGACATCGAACTGGCGGTCAGCGAGGGTGCGGCGACGGTAGCCGAAGTGGGGGGCTGCACCCGTGCCGGCACCAATTGCGGATCGTGCCGTCCCGCTATCGCCCGATTGCTGGAAACCTGTTCGACGCTTGAAAGGGAAGCTGCAGAATGACCGATGTGTTCAAGGGGGACTTCCCGGCGGGATCGGTATGGCTGGTCGGTGCCGGCCCCGGCGATGCCGAATTGCTGACGCGCAAGGCCGAACGCCTGATCGGCGAGGCCAGCGTGGTCTTTTACGACGCGCTGGTCGGCCCCGAAATCCTCGAAATGGCTGCGCGTTCGGCGCGCCTCGTGCATGTCGGCAAGCGGTCCGGCCGCCATTCGAAGGATCAGGAGACGATCGACAAGCTGATCGTCGAAGCTGCGCTGCAGGGTGAAAAAGTCGTGCGTCTCAAGGGCGGCGATCCGGCGATCTTCGGCCGCGCCACCGAAGAACTCGACGCCTGCCGCGAGGCCGGGGTGACCGTGCGGATCTGCCCCGGCGTCACCGCGGCAAGCGCGGCGGCGGCAAGCCTTGGCGCTTCGCTGACCTTGCGCGGCCTCGCCCGCAAGCTGACGTTCGTGACCGCCCATGCCCGCGCCGGCGAGGAGCTCCAGCTCGACTGGTCGCGCCTTGCCGATCCCGAAGCGACACTGGCCGTTTACATGGGCAAGGCCGCAGCCCCGCAAGTCTCTGCCCGCCTGATCGAGGCCGGCCTACCCGCCGATACGCCGGTTGCGCTGGTGGAAAGTGCCAGCCTGCCGCGGGAGCGCCATTTCCATACCCGCCTCGACCTGCTCCCCCTCGCGGCCCGTACCGCGCTGGGCGACGGGCCCGCGCTGCTGCTGATCGGTCAGGCGATGGCCCGCCCGGAAGGCGTGGATGCCGCCGTTTCGGTACCGGAAGCCAAGGCGGCGATCTGAAGTCCGCTCAGTTAGCGGCATCCCCATGCAGACGGGGCGCCGCTGATGTCGCGCAAGCTGCGCGCTAGTCCTTCCACCCGTTCGCCTTGGCGGCTTTCTCCTGCTCGGCGTCGAGCGGTGCGCCCTTGGCCATGTCCTGCGCGGCGGCCATGAGTTCGGAATTGGCCGAGCCAGCCTGCCGGTATTGCGTGCCCTGCCGCGTCCCGCCGTTGATCGTGCGCTCGAGGACCCAGCCGCGATCGTCCTTGCAGGCTATCCCCGAAGTTCCGCCGGACGCGAAGACGCGGCAGTAGTCGCCGTCTCGGCGCTGAAAGCTCGTCAGGATCTGCAGCGATTCCTCCTCGCTGGCGGCAGCCAGTTGCGTGTCCAGCCCGCGTGCCAGCGTGCCCGAGGCCATAAGCGTGCCGTCGCGATCGGAGACCGAGCCCTTGAGCGTCAACTGGGTTCCCATGAACACGCCCAGCGCCAGCGATGCGGCAATGGCGACGCCCGTGCCCCAGCGCTGCATGAAGGGGCGTGCCCTGGCCGTTTCCCTGGCATCCTGTGCGGCCTTCTTCGCCTTTTCGGCGCGGGCAGCGGCAAGGCTTACGACCTTGCGTTCCTCGGCCTGCTTGTCCTCTTCGGCCGCGGTCGCGATCATCGCCTTCCAGGCATCGGGCACGGGTTCCTCGGCGACGGGATCGAGATGGCCGCGCAGGGCTGCCCGCAGCTTGCGTTCGGCATCGAGGCGCAAGGCGAGGTCGGGATCGGATGCGACAGCAGCTTCGATCCGGGCGGCGTCGACCGGCGAAAGCTCGCCATCGGCATAGGCCATCAGCTCTTCGTCGGTCACCTTCATGCCGCTTCTCCCAATTCGCGCAAAAGGGCTTCGCGCCCGCGTCCCAGCCGCGAGGTCAGCGTCCCTTGAGGGATGCCGAGGATGTCCGCGGCTTCCTTGTAGCCAAAGCCTTCGACCATCACGAGAACGACCGCCTCGCGCTGTTCTTCGGGCAGGCGCTGCAGGGCCCGCTCGACATTGCCGAGTTCCACGCGGTTCTCTGCGTCCCTGTCGCCGGGTACGCCCACATTCATGCCTTCGTCCTCATGGGCGAACGTCTGCGACCTGCGCGTTCTTGCCCTGACTTCGTCTATCCATTGGTTCCGCATGATCCTGTATACCCAAGCATCGAGCCGCGTGCCTTCCTGCCACTGCTGGCGGGCCTTGAGCGCCCGTTCGATCGTCTGTTGGCACAAGTCGTCGGCATCGGCACTGTCCTGCGTCAAACCGCGCGCAAACCGCCGCAATCGCGGCAGCAGCGCAGTGAGTTCCTCGCAGAAGCGTGTCATGCTCATCGAATTGCCTTGCCTGGGGATGAAACGGATGGACGGGAACGTTTCATCCCTGAGTGCTATCTTTTTTGTTATCGGACAAGACCATGATGACCCGGAACCTCAAACGATGCGCCCTTGTCTCGGCCGTGCTCCTGCTGGACGCAGGCCCGGCGCGTGCGCAACTGGGGCTGCCATTGCCCGGCGATCCGCTGGGTACACTGGGTCAGGTGACGCAGGATCTGGGCGACAGGGCCCGCGATGCGCTGGATCCGGTGCGCGATGTGGTGCGCAGTGCCCGCAGTCTTGCGCGGGAGCGGGTGCAGCGCCTGACCCGTTTTGCCCGCAATAACTCCGACACGGTGGAACTCGACGATACCGGTGCACCCGCGCGGCGCGGGGAAGTGCTGCTCGTCGATCCGGGCGACACAGACATCGCACTCGTCGGGAGCGAGGGTTATGGCGTGATCGAGCAGGGTACGATCGAGGGGCTCGACTTGACCTATGCACGGCTGTCGGTGCCCGAAGGTCGAGCGCTGGACAAGGCGATCCGGTCCTTGCGCAAGCTGCTTCCCGGGCGCGAGATCACTGCTGACCAGATACATTTTCCCTCCAACAGCGCGTCGAGCGTGGTAGGATCGTCCGCAGTGGGTGCAGGTTTGCCTCGCGGTGGTACCGTTGGCGTGATCGACGGCGGAATCGCCGGTTCCGACCGATTGGCCGGCCAGCGCGGATTTGCCGAAGGAGCGCCCAGGGCCAGCGAGCATGCTTCGGCGATTGCCTCGCTCCTCGCCGGGGCCGGGACGGCAAGGCTCTACGGCGCGGATGTCTATGGGGCCGATCCGGCCGGCGGAAATGCACTGGCGATCGCCAAGGCGATCGGCTGGATGCGTCAGAACGCAGTGCCGGTGGTCTCGATCAGTCTGGTCGGTCCGAAGAATGCGCTGCTCGCCAGGGCGATTGCCGCCGCGCGGGCGCACGGGATGGTCGTGGTCGCTGCCGTGGGCAATGACGGCGCCGCGGCGCCGCCGGCCTACCCGGCGAGTTACCCGGGTGTCATTGCCGTAACCGGGGTCGACGGCAAGGGACGGGTCCTGATCGAAGCGGGCAAGGCGCTGCATCTCGATTATGCGGCCCCGGGTGCCGACATGTCCGCGCTCGTGCCCGGCAAGGGACGCATGGCGCTGCGTGGCACGTCGTTTGCAGCGCCGCTGGCCGCGGCCCGGATCGCGGCCCGCTATCCGCGTCTCGGTAGCTCTGTATCGGCGTTGAAAATCGTTGATTCAGAAGCGGTCGATGGATCGATCCGGACTGGCCGCGGGGTGCTCTGCGGCACCTGCCGCAAGGGCGCCTGAGCAAGAGAATCGAAAAAATTTCCAAAAAAATCGACTCGGCGCGGATGAAAGGCAAAGGGCCATCCGTTCCTTCCACCAGAGACCCCCGAGGCAAGGTTCACGCCGAAGGGAAGGACAGCAAAGGAAGGAGCAAGATCATGAAGAAGCTCACACTGGGAACTGCAATTGCCACTCTCGCAATCGTCGCCCTGCCAGGCGCTGCCAATGCGCAGCTGCTTGGCGGTGGCGGTCTTGGCGGCGGCCTCGGCGGCTCGATCGGCGGCACCCTTGGCGGAAGCGTCGGTTCGGTCGGCGGCACTGTTGGCGGTGCCGGCAGCGCCATGGGCGACATCGGGGTTTCGCGCGCCGGTCGGGCCGTGACCTCGACCGTCAACGGCTCGGGCGAGGCGTCGGCCACCAAGTCGGTCACGGCTCCCGACGTTTCCGCGCCGGACGCTTCCGCGCTGACCGGCAAGGTCACCAATGCCGCCGGCAATGCCCGCGACCGTGCCACCGGCCTCGCCGGAACGGCACACGATAGTGTCGGCAACGCGGTCGGCAGTGCCAAGGGTGCGCTCGGCTCAGCCAGCGGCAGCGCCATGGGTTCGGCCAGCGGTGCGGCTTCGGGCTCTGCCGGTACCTCGGGTGCGGGCGGCTCGGCTTCCGGTTCGGCGAACTCGGCCCTGACCGGCGCTGCGGACCTGCCCGTCGGCTCGGCGCCGTCGGCTTCGCAGTTGACCGATACCGCCGGCAACGCGGTCGGCGCCGTCCGCGATCGCGCCTCTGCACTGGGTTCGAAGGTCCGTGACGCTGCCGGTCATGCCGCCAGCACGGCTGCGAACACCCAGGCAAGCGGTAACGGCAGCGGTTCGGCCAATGCCTCGGCCGGAAATGCCAACGCCAGCGCTTCGGGTTCGGGCAGCGGCTCGGCCTCGAAGCAGGGCGGCGGCGGTTCGGCCAGCGTGGGCGTGAACGTCAGCACCAATGACGGCGCCTGATCCGAAACGGGCCTGAAACCCGTCCCCCCCGCTCTTTCAGGTCCCGCGACCCAGTGTCCTGACGGTCAATCAGACCGCGGGGCGCTGGGTCGCCCGATTCTGCAAGGTGGCCGCTACCGCTTCTGGAGATAGACGAGGATCGGGTAGTTCGGCACCGCGACGGCGATGTTGTGTCCGCCCCGAACCTTGAGCTTCGCGGTGGCATCTTCCAGCGGATCGAAAGCCACGGCCTTGATCTTCCCGTTGTCGAACCATGAGACCAGTTCGACCTGTTTCATGGGCGTCTGGGCCGGACCCGCGTAGTTCCGGTCCCATCGCCAGAACGGGGAACGGCTCCACAGCGCGACGATCAGGCTGCCATCCTCGCGCTGGAGCGGGAGGATGCCGATCGATCCGTCTGCCGTCTTCAGCCTGGCACCGATCGGGCCTTCGACCTTGTCGGAGCGGGTCCTGGCCAGAAACGAAGTCAGGCTATGCAGCGCTTTCGCCGCGGCCTTGGGCCGATGTTCGAAAGTGAAGAGGCCGAAGTGGAATTCCGGCTCGGTTCCCTTGGGATCGCGTTTCTCGTCCAGCAATTCATAGACGTAGCTGCGCCCGATGCCGCTCTCCGCACCCTCGAAGTAGGCGGTGAGGACCAGCTTGGCCTGGGCGACTTCGTCGATGCCGAGCTGCGTGTAATTGGCCCAGTACGGCTTGCCCTCGGGCCAGCCTTCGGGAAGCGTGAAGTTGCCGAATTCGGTATTGGCGCGTTGGGCCCTTGCCGCAGAGCCGGTGAACTTGGCGAAGGCCTCGCGAAGGGCGGGCCCCGGCTGCTGCGCATTGTTGCTGTAGGCATGGACGTTCGCCCAGTCCGCCATTCCCGACAGGTCCGAAACGGCTTCCCCGCCCGTGAAGTAGAGGACCGGAAGATGCGCAAGGCCGGCATGTGCCTTGACCTTGGCATAGAGATCGCGCTGCGCGGCCCGCCCCGCCTCGTCTTTGTGGAGGCCGCGATAGCTGACGGGCCAGTTGTTGATCTCGTTGAAGCCCTCGATACTGACGACCGAGCCGGGGACTTGCGCCATCAGCCTTGCCGCGAAATCGACGTTCCGGTCCATCTGGTCCGCCGTTGCGATCAGGTTGAAGCGCAGGCCCTCGGAGGCGAGCCGGGCATAGTCGGAGAGCGGCACGGTGTCGCCGCCGTCATGGGTGCGCACGTGGACCAGTCCCAGATAGCGCATGTCGTCGCGAACCCGGTCGAGCCGGGCATAGGCGCCGTCGGTGAAGTTGAGGTGGACGTTGACACCCATGGAGTCGACGAATTGCGCTTCCGGAATTGCCCCTTCCGTCACGTCCGCCTGCTTGTGGCTTGCGCCTTCAAGCGCCGGACCGTGGCAGGCAATCATCGCCACCAGTGACAGGATCGTGTATCCGAACGGTCTCATCGCAATGTCGCCGACAGGAGAGGAATGCCAGCGCCTGAAGGCCAGGCGGGCCGCTCCCTGCAGTTTGCATGCTGCATCGGCGACTGCAAGGAGAGCTGCCGCGCAAGAGTATAGAACGACGCGTGATGAACTACTCTTCCGGGTTAAATGCCAATGGACGATACCGGCACCCGCGCATGACCGACTATTGTCAGGGCTTAGGGGAAGTCTCGCGAAGTCACGTCGAAATCCCGAAACGGTCGTCGTGAAGCGATTGGGAAAAGGCATTTGCGGGGAACGATGCGCGAAGCTCTCAAGTCCATTCTCGGTCCGGTATTGAAGCGGGCGACCAGCAAGTACGTCGCGGGCGAAGCCCTTGAGGATGCCGCCGACCTGGCCTTGCGTGCCGGCCGGCAGAACCTTCGCTGCACCTTGTGTTACTGGAACGACGGAACCGAAGATCCCGAAATCGTCGTGCGCGAATATTCGCGGATCCTCTCGCTGATCGGCGAGGGCCGCATCGACGGTGCCCTTGCCGCAAAGCTGCCCGCGCTCAAGGAGCGGGAGGACCTGGTCGAGCAGGTCGTTGCCTTGGCCCGCAAGGTCGATGCGCCGGTCATCTTCGATGCCCACGCGCCGCCGCAGACCGACGATACGCTCAAGACCCTGGAACGCTATCCGCGCGAGGGTGTCGGCCTTGCCATTCCCGGTCGCTGGAAGCGCAGTCTGCGCGATGCCGACCGTGCCATCGAGCTGGGCGTGCGCGTGCGGGTGGTCAAGGGCGAGTGGGTAGATCCGGACCACCCCCATATCGATTTGCGAGAAGGGTACCTCGGCATCATCAGGCGCCTTGCCGGGAAGGCCGCTTTCGTGGGGGTCGCCACGCACGACGCACCGCTGGCGCGCGAGGCCATGCGCATCCTTGCCGAAGCGGGAACGCCATTCGAACAGGAATTCGTCTATCCGCTGCCGATCGAGGCCGCCCTGCGCGAAGGCGCGTCTTATGGGGCCGGCGCGCGGCTCTACATTCCCTATGGCGAGGCCTGGCTTCCCTATTCGCTCAAGCGGGCGATCAAGAGCCCGAAGACGCTGTACTGGCTGGGTCGTGACCTGATCGGCGGCAGGAACTTCGTGCTGCCGTCGCTGGACCCGGCGCAGATGCCCGCAGCGCCGGTCGCGAACTGACGGCTCAAAGGTCGTGGGCAAGCAAATCCGAACAATCCGAACGGATTAGCGCTGCTGCCCGTTTCCCGCGCGCGACCCATTGTAGCTACCGCCGAATAGGGCATGGGAAGCGCGGCGGCAGCGACTTATCGTTTCGACATCAGGCGCTGTCGGGGTGGGCCCCGGTTGCCTTTCGACGCGCCCCCACACGCAGCCGGTTCATGAGGATGCAAGCACTGCGCATTGCGATCGTACTGCCAACGCCCGATCGGCCCGCCGGATGGTGTACGCGTCTGGTGGAGCAGATCGAGGCCGAACCGCGGTTGGACCTGCGCGCCTTCATCGCATGCCCTTCACACATGCAGCCATCCTCGGGCAACGCCCTGGTCCGCACATGGTATGCGTTCGAACGCAAGGTCGTGGGCAAGCTGCAGGCTGCGGACTCTCTCGATCGGGCCAACCGGCGCGGCAACTGCCCGACCCTTGCCAGTGACGATCACCTGGCGATCGTGGGGATGGACCTTGACGTGATCGTCGATCTGTCCGGGCAGGCCGCCGGCATCTTTCCGGCGGAAGTTGCGCGGTTGGGTATCTGGCACCCCGACTTCCTGCGCCGTCCAGCCGGTAGCACGGCCATCGCCGCAATCGTCGCGCGCGATCCCGTCATAGCGATATCGCTCCTGTGTGGGGCTGCGGACAGGGGCGAAGAGACCACGATCGCGACGGCGCGGCTCAACACCAAGTTCGTGGCTTCGCGCAACGAGGACTTCATGCTCGAAAAGGCGGTGCCGCTGATCGTCAACGCCCTGAAGCGGGCACAGGCATCGCAAGCGGTCGAACTGCCTGCCTTGCCCCGGTCCGTAGAGCCGCACCAGCCGGGAGGAGCTGGCCTTTGTACCTATCTGGCTCGTCTTGTCGGCGATGGAGCGGCCAAAGTGGTTGAGAAGGTCGGCGAGAAACTGGGCGCGCGCCCGGGCATGTTCTTTCTCAAGTCCCATGCCGGGGCATGGTCCGAGTTCGATCCCGCAAGGGCGACAGCGCATGTCTCGGCCAAGAATAGCTATTTCGCCGATCCCTTCCTGTGGGAGCGGGCAGGGGCAATGTACTGCTTCTTCGAGGAGTTCGACTACCGCACCGGCCGCGGGCACATCAGCGTAGGGCGCTTCGAAGACGGGCAGCTTGCCGATATCCGGGTCGCGTTGCGCCGGGACTATCACCTGTCGTTTCCCCACCTCTTCGAGCATGAAGGGGAGCTCTACATGATGCCCGAATGCTGCGAGGTTCGGCGGCTGGAAGTCTGGAAGTGCCGCGAGTTTCCGTATGACTGGGCACTGCATGCCACCGCGTTGGAGGGTGTCGTCGCCGCGGATTCGACGTTGAACCTGATCGACGGGACCTGGTGGCTGTTCACCAATATCTCCGATGACGCCTTTCTCGACATGAACACCCAGTTGCACATCTTCAGGACCGATGGGCCCGATCTTGCGCGGTTGGAGCCCCACGCCCTCAACCCCGTCGTTGTCGACGCGCGTGAGGCGCGCAACGCCGGGCGTATCCTGAAACTCGACGGCAGGCTCTATCGCCCCGCACAGGACAATTCGCATGGCACTTACGGCTACGGCGTGCGGCTGATGGAGATCGCGCACCTGTCTCTCGACGATTACCGGGAGGAATTGGCCTTCTCGATCGAGCCGGATTTCGAACCCGGCATCACGGGCTGCCACCATTTGGACGTTCGGGCCGGGCGTGTGGTGATGGATGTTCGCAAGCGAGTGGGCGGCTTTGCGGGCCGTGCAACTGGACGCAAGGCGCCAGGGTCCGCGCCGGCCATGGCGCCTTTGGCTACCGGTCTGCGCTCGGTCCGGACCCGGCATCTCAAGGGGAGCGAGTGACCCGATGACTTCGATCGACCAAATTGTCGTCATCAACGACTTTGCTTCCGCATCGCGCGGGGGAGCCACCGTGATCGCGCTGCAGGCGGTCAGGCTCTATCGCCGGCTGGGGTATCCGGTCACCTATATCTGCGGTGATGCGCCGACGACCCGGTTGGACGACATGGGCGTGACGCAAGTTACGCTCGGCTCGGATGCGCTGCTCGAGTTGCCGGCGCGCCGTGCGCTGATGCAGGGGCTGCACAATCCCGCAGCCGAGAGTCTCGTCGCCGACTGGATCCGCGACAACGACACGCGCGGCACGGTCTACCATCTGCACAACTGGTCGCAGATCCTATCGCCCTCGATCTTCCGGGCACTGCGCGAGGTCGAGGACCGGTTGATCGTGACCTGTCACGACTTCTTCAACATCTGTCCGAACGGCGGTTTTTCGCATTTCCCGAGCGCGACGCCATGTCAGCACCGCTCGCTTTCGGCGCGATGCCTGGTGAGCCAGTGCGACCGGATCAGCACCGCGCGCAAGTATTGGCGCGCATTGCGGCACATGCGGTTGAACAGTGTCGCGCGCTTTGCGGAAAATCGCGCGACATTCACTTTCCTGCACGACCGGATGCTGGAAAAGTTCGCGAACAGCGGATTTCGGGCCAAAAACCTCGTTGCGATACCCAACCCCGTGGAAGCGTGGACCGACGAACGGGTTGAGGCGGAGCGCAACGAGGGTTTCCTCTTCGTCGGCCGGCTGGGGCACGACAAGGGCGCCGACCTCGCGATCAAGGCGGCGGGCGCGGCCGGGCAGAAGATCACCCTGATCGGCAGCGGCAAGCTGGGAACGCTGGAGGCGCGCAAGAACAGGGATGCGCGCGTCATCGGCTGGCAGGATCGGGAAGGCATCGCGGAGATTGCCAGGCATTGCCGCGCGATCATCGTTCCGAGCCGGGTGACCGAACCCTTCGGGCTCGTCATTCTCGAAGCTGCAATGAGCGGGCTCCCGGTCATTCTTGCTTCGCATGCCTACCTTGCCGACGATGCGGTTCGGCTGGGCTTCGCCAAGACGTTCAACATCGATCGTTTCGACCAGTTGGCGAGCCTGATGGGCCAGTTGGCGGCCGACGACGATCAGGTCGGGCAGATGAGCCGGGCCGGCTTCGCCGGTGGCCATGCACTTTGCCACACGCCGGACACCTGGATCGGCACATTCATCGATATCTTCGAGGATAAGCTGCACAGTTCCGGACGCGCGCGCGAGCCGGCATTGCGGCGGTCCTATGCCTGAACGCGCGGTTCGCGGCGAGCCGTCCTCAAGCGTCCGGAACGCTGTTTCCGGGCCCGCCCTGCAATCGTCTGTCGACCTGAGGATTGCTATAAAAACCAATATAATTCAATGATATCCTGATCTCTTTGCCCCTTTGGGCTAGGGTTCTGCTCCTTCGGTCTAACCACAGTGCGTGATTCCTGCCTCAGACCGAACATGCCAATATGATTCGTGAATTGGATGCGATTTTCGATCCCCAAGTTCAACTTTGGCTGCGGGCATCGTCTCCGTTTTATCTTATTCCAGTTTGGTGAAAGCATGACCGATAGCGCCGAAAAAGTCACATTATCTCTGCCAGTATTTAATGGCTCTGACTACATAGCGGACGCTATAGAATCTATTCTCGGTCAGACGCTCACCGATTTCAGGCTGTACGTTACAGACAACGCCTCCCAAGACGACACGCCTGAGATCGTCTCGTCCTATGCCCGCAAGGACAGTCGCATCGTTCTGGTGAGGAATAAGGAAAACATCGGTGCTGCCGCCAACTACAACCTGGGTTTCACCTATCGGGCCGGGAAGTACTTCAAGTGGTGCGCGCACGATGACCGCCTGAGCCCCAACTATCTCGAAGCCTGCGTGGATGCGCTCGAAGCGCGCCCTGACGTCGGGTTGGCTTACGGCAGAACCCTGCAGATCAGCCCCAAGGACGAGATCTTCGAGATACCCGAGTACGAAACGCCCTCGATCGACAATGACGATCCGGCACTGCGCTTCAGGCAGACGATTGCCCTGTCGAAGACCTGCTTCCCGATCTTCGGCGTGTTCCGGCCCGAGCTGCTGGAGCGCTCGATGCTACATCGTTCCTACTACGGTTCGGACCGCGCGCTGCTGGCCGAAATGGCGATCCTCGGCAAGTTCCTGCTGGTCGAGGACGCGGTATTCTACAACCGCGAACACGAAGAGCGCTCGATCAACATCGACGACAAGCTGCAGCGCAGCTTCTGGCAGACCGGACGCAAGAGCCGCAGTGCCGCTGCAGAGCACATCCAGCTGGCGTCCCATCTGTTCCGCATCGCATCGCGGCACGGCGATGTCGTTGCGCCCTACCGGCTTTGGGCGGGGCTGATCCGCCGGAGCCTGACGCCGGTGGAACTCGGGCGCTATTCGCTCGAACTGGCGGGCATGATCTCGCCGAAGACGGCCGCGTTCCTCAAGCGCAATTTTGCCGGGCAGATCGGTCCCCGCCAGCTCAAACAGGTGGTGTTCAAATGACTATGCATGATTTCTCCAAGGTGAGAGTGGGCATCCTGGCCGGCGGCCTGGGTTCGCGTCTGTCGGAAGAAACCGAAACCCGGCCCAAGCCGATGGTCGAAATCGGCGGCATGCCGATGCTCTGGCACATCATGATGATCTACAGCCACTACGGCTTCAACGACTTCAGCGTCGCGCTGGGCTACAAGGGCGAGTTCATCAAGCGCTGGTTCCACGAGCATTTCTCGGTTTCCGGTTCGGTCTCACTGAGCACGCGGACCGGCGAACTGGTGCGCCATTCGCCCGATTGCGCGCCCAACTGGAACGTCGACCTCGTCGAGACGGGGATGAAGGCCGGTACCGGCGGACGCATCAAGAAGCTGGCGCCCTGGCTGGGCGACAACACGATGATGGTCACCTGGGGCGACGGCGTGGCCGACATCGACATTCCCAAGCTGCTGGCGTTCCACAAGTCGCACGGCAAGCTGGCCACGCTCACCGCGGTTCGCCCGCCGGCGCGCTATGGCCACCTCGAATTCGACGGCGACAGGATCACCTGCTTTGCCGAGAAGCCGCAACTTGGCGAAGGCTGGATCAACGGCGCGTTCTTCGTGCTGGAACCGGGCGTGATGGACTACATCGACGGCGAGGAGGAGATGTTCGAGCAGAGCCCGCTCTCCCGCCTGGCGCAGGACGGCCAGCTCATGGCCTACCGCCATACCTCGTTCTGGCAGTGCATGGATACCATGCGCGAGAAGCAGATTCTCAACGATTACTGGATGTCGGGCCAGGCGCCCTGGAAACTCTGGAGGGATACCGTTCATGAAAGTCCTGCTGACTGGGCATCTGGGGTACATCGGGACAGTGCTGGCACCCCGCTTGTTAGAGCGAGCGCATGAGGTAGTCGGTCTCGACAGCGATCTTTTTGCCGAATGCACCTTTGCCGGTGCGATTGCGGACATTGCCTCGATCGGGCAGGACGTTCGCAGCTTCGTTCTTGAACCCGATGCGATAGACCGCCTGCGTGGCTTCGATGCGGTCATCCACCTCGCCGGACTTTCGAACGATCCGCTGGGCGACTATCGCCCCGGACTGACGCAGGAAATCAACACCGGGGCATCGGTCGACCTCGCCCGGCTTGCCAAGGCCGCCGGGATCCCGCGCTTCGTCTATGCCTCGTCCTGCTCCAACTACGGAGCCTCGGACGACAACTTCATCACCGAGGACGGTGCGCTCAATCCGGTGACGCCCTACGGGGTATCGAAAGTGGAGTCCGAGAAGGGCATCGTCGCGCTGGCGGACGAAACCTTCAGCCCCACGTTCCTGCGCGCTTCGACGGCCTATGGCCTCTCGCCCAGACTGCGTTTCGACCTCGTGGTCAACAACCTGACCGCATGGGCGACGACGACCGGCGACGTCCACCTCAAGAGCGACGGATCGCCCTGGCGGCCCATCGTTCATGTCGAGGATATCGCGCTCGCCTACATCGCCTCGGTCGAAGCCCCCCGCGAAGACGTCCACTGCGAGGTCTTCAACGTCGGGCAGACCAGCGAGAACTACCAGATCCGCGAGATCGCCGAGATCGTGCGCGACATCGTACCCGGATCGAAGATCGCCTTCGCCGACGATGCCAGCCCGGACCTGCGCAATTACCGCGTGGACTGCAATTACATCGCCCGGCGCCTCCATGCCTTCAAGCCGCAATGGACCTGCCGGCGCGGCGTCGAGCAACTGTTTGCGGCCTTTACGTCCAGCGGGTTGACCGTCGAGCAGTTCGAAGGGCCGCGCTTCAAGCGCATCGCCCATATCCAGCAGCGCATCCGCGAGGGATCGCTGAACGAAGACCTGTTCCCGGTCCGACAGTTTGCCGTAGCCTGAGGGGGACTACATGAACCAGATTCTCCTGCATCAACCCGGCGTTGCATCGCAGACCGAAACCGCCTGCCGCTGCTGCGGCGGCCAGTCGCTCCATCCGTTCCTCGACCTCGGTTTCACGCCGCTGGCCGACCGGCTGATCCGGCCCGAGGATGGCGATACGCCCGAGCTGACGTTCCCGCTGGTGGTTGCGTTCTGCCCGGACTGCGCGCTGGTGCAGATCCTGGAGACGGTCGCGCCCGAAATCCTCTTCGCGGACGCTTATCCCTACTACTCCTCGTTCTCGCCGGCGCTGCTGGAGCATTCGCGCGCCAACGTCCTGCAACGGCTTGCCGAGCGGGAACTTGGTCCTTCGAGCCTCGTCGTGGAGCTGGCCAGCAACGATGGCTACCTGCTCAAGAACTACGTCGAGCATGGCGTGCCGGTCTGCGGCATCGACCCGGCCGACGGTCCTGCCGCCGCCGCCCGCAAGGTGGGCGTACCCACGCTATGCGATTTCTTCACCGAAGAATTCGCCAGCAAGTTCGTGGGCGAGCATGGCAGGGCGGACATCGTCCATGCCAACAACGTGCTGGCCCACGTGGCCGACACCAACGGCTTCGTCGCCGGCATCCGTAACCTGCTCAAGCCCGATGGCGTGGCCGTGATCGAAATGCCGTACCTCCTGCGGCTGATCGAGCATGTGGAGTTCGACACGATTTACCACGAGCACCTCTGCTACTTCTCGGTCACGGCGCTGGACAACCTGTTCCGGCGGCACGGGCTGTTCCTTAACCGGGTCGAGGAACTGGAGATCCACGGCGGCTCGCTGCGCATCTTCGTCGAGCCCTTCGAGGCCACTGGCGAGAGCGTCGAGACGCTCATGGCGCATGAAAAGGCCATTGGTCTCGATACGCTGGACTTCTTCGCGGAGTTCTCGGCGCGGGTCGATACGCTCAAGGAAAAGCTGCTTGCCCTCATCTATACGCTGAAGAGCGAAGGGCACTCGATCGCGGCCTACGGTGCGGCGGCCAAGGGCGCGACGATGCTGAACTACTGCGGTCTCAATACCCGGCAACTGGATTTCGTTGTGGACCGCAACGTCAACAAACAGGGCATGCTGATGCCCGGCGCCCACCTGCCGATCCTGCCGCCCGAGGAACTTGTCGCCCGCAAGCCCGACTTCGTGCTGATGCTGGCCTGGAACTTCGCGGACGAAATCCTCGCCCAGCAGCAGGAATACCGCGATGCCGGCGGCCGCTTCATCATCCCCGTACCCGAACCGAGGATTGTCGAATGAACCTGGTCGATCCTGCCCTTTCCGCGCAGACGCAAGGCGCGTTGGCGCACGGCGGCGCGCCGGTCGCCTGTCCCAGTTGCGGGGCGGCTCGGACGCAGCTGTTCTACAAGGTGGAGAATGTCCCGACCAACTCCTGCATCCTCTTTGCGACGCGGGAGGAAGCCCTTGGCTGCCTTCGCGGCGAAGTCGCGCTGCATTTCTGCAGTGACTGCGGGTTCATATTCAACGCGAGCTTCGACCAGTTCCTCACCGAATACTCGGGCCGCTACGAAGAGACGCAAGGGTTCTCGCCCACGTTCTCGCGCTTCCACCGCAACCTTGCCGCGGAACTGATCGAGCGCCATGGCTTGCGCGGGCGCGAGGTCATGGAGATCGGCTGCGGCAAGGGCGAATTCCTCGTCCTGCTCTCGCAACTGGGCGAAAATACCGGCGTCGGCGTCGATCCCGGTGCGCTTCCGGAACGGCTCGAAGGCGTCGAAGGCGCAGAGCGGGTGACCCTGATCCCGGAATATTTCCGGCCCGATCACTGCGCCAGCGAGCCGGACTTCCTGTGCTGCAAGATGACCCTTGAGCACATTCCGGATACGGCCAGCTTCATCTCGACGATCCGCGCCGGACTGACGGAGGACAAAGGCACCGTTGTCTTCTTCCAGGTGCCCGAGACCTACCGCATCCTGCAGCATTGCGCGTTCGAGGACATCTATCACGAGCATTGCTCGTATTTCACCGAGACTTCGCTGCGCCGTCTGTTCGAGGATTGCGATTTCGCGGTTTCGCGCACGGCGATCGAATACGACGACCAGTACCTGACGATCGAGGCCACGGCTTCGGGCAAGCAGGAAAGCGATGACGGCTCATCGCTGGCCGAACTGGCGCAGCTCGTGGCCAGTTTCCCCGAGCGGGTGGCGGCACACAAGGCGCACTGGCGCGATACGGTCAAGGCTGCCGCGGCTCAAGGCAAGTCGGTCGTGCTGTGGGGCTCGGGCTCCAAGGCGGTGTCGTTCCTGACCTCGCTCGATCTCGACGAGGAAGTGACCTGCGTCACGGACATCAATCCCAACCGTCACGGCCACTTCATGCCCGGCACCGGCCATCCCATCGTCGCGCCGGAGGAACTGGCCGAGATCAAGCCGGGCCTGATCGTGATCATGAACAGGATCTACAAGGACGAAATCGAGGACTACGTCAGCAGCCTCGGCATTTCCTGCGAGGTGACCTTCCTCTGATATCTGTATTCGAGGCGTGATATGACGCGCTTCCGGTTCAAGTTGTGGAACGTGATATTATGAAGACTTCAATTACAACGGCTTCCGATCGCGGGTACTTGCCTGCGGCATGTTGCCAATTGAAGTCTGTCGTGGACCACCTGCCGCCCGGAAGCCAGGTCGATCTCAACCTCGTATGCTGTGACGTCGACGAGGCGGAGCTTGAAGCCGCCCGCAAGTTTTTTGCGGCGAGGCAGATGACGGTGCGGATCTTTGCCTCGAAAGAAGTCGAAGAGGCGATCCGACCGATCAATACCCGCTGGCCGCGCGCGGCCTATCTGCGCCTCTATTTCGACAGGATCTTCGGTCCGGAGGTCGAGCGGCTGATCTATTTCGATGCCGACACGCGGATCATGACTTCGCTCGCTCCGCTGCTTTCGCTCGACCTGAAGGGCAAGATCGCAGGGGCGGTGCACGACTTCGTCTATTACCTGACCGGCAATATCCGGCGACGCCGCAAGGACCTGTTTCTTGCCGAGGATGCCCCTTACCTGCAGTCCGGCGTCATGGTCTTCGACTGGCCGCGCGTGTTGTCCGAAGGGGTTCTGGACCGTGCGCGCCAGTTTCTGGTCGACCATCCCGAAAGCTGTCAGGAAGCGCCGGATCAGGATGCGCTCAACGTGGCTCTGGAAGACAAGTGGCTGCCGCTCGATCCGCGCTGGAACCTGCATGAAACCTATCTCGAGTTCGGCGGGGCGCTGAAGCCGAAACTGGAACACTACACGTCGACCAAGCCATGGTCGAAGCGGCGTCCGCCGCGTTGGCGGGATGCGGCGGATTGGTACCGCAGCGAGCTGGCCGATACGGTCTGGGCCGGTTTCATCCCCGAGCAGTCGGCCATCGACCGGCTCAACGCGCGGCTGGACCTCTTCAAGTTCCGATACAATCCGAAGATCCGCGATGCGCTGGCCGCGCACGCGCCTTTCGTTCTCGATGCCATGCATGTTGCGCGAGAACGCAACGACGAGGAGGAACTGCCGTGGGCACCGCGCAACGGCAAGGACGTGGAGGACATGGCCATGGCACTGCTGGCCGAGGCGAAGGGCGAACGCGCGGAGATCCGTCCGCCCGAAGCGGTACTCGACGGCTATGGCAGTGGTTCGCCGATCGGCCTGAGCGGCTTCCACACCCGGGCCAAGGCGCCGAGATCGTCCGGCGCGGCCTATTCGCGCTGATCGGGCCTGACGGCTAGAAGAGCATTTCGGCCCAGCGCGAGAGCGGGGGCGGTCCCTCGATAAGCCACTTGATCGCGACGATGCCGATCGTCGCGGAAACGCCGCTCACAAAAATCGCGAACTTGCCCGGGCGCACCTTCAGCGACCGGTGAACGATGATCTGGAAAGCGATCGCTATGATCCAGAAGGCGGCGATCTGCAGCCGGCTTTCGATATGGCGCAGGTGCATGCGTGTGAACATCCCCGCGATCAGGAAGCCGAACGAGGAGGCGAGGAGGAGGCAGAAGTAGTTGGCTCGAGTCAGACTTTGCAAGGTTGCCTCAATCATCCACGGATCGCGCGCAGTGGCGCACCGCACCTGAATTCGTCATGTACACCGGCAGCGCTGTTTTCTCAGGGGACGACCGGGCCGGAATTCGGCTGCGCGGCGGGCATCTGCCAGACCGCAGCGCCCGAGCGCCGGGCGAGCTGGACGATCTCGCGCACCGGGCCGTCCGGGCGGCCCATCATCAGCCAGCTGGCCCCGACTGCAACGACATAGACCGCGCCGCCGGTGCACACTTCGATGGCCAGCTGGACGAGATTGCTGGCTTGAAGCGGAGACAGTGCGCCATGCACGAAGTAGGTGCCCACGGCCATCGCCGCGAGACCGACGAGCGTGACCGTATGGGAGGCGGCCTGCGCGGCGACGGTTACTCCGGTCAGCATCCGGGCGACGATCAGTTCGAAGACCATCGAAATGAATTCACACACGCATCGCCCCAGCGCCGCGCCGATCATGCCGCCAAGCAGGAAGCCGATCACCACCAGCGGGACCTTGAGCACCAGCACGAGGGCCTGCTGCACGAAGAGGATCTTGGTCCTGCCGAGCGCCATGGCCACCGGCTGCAATCCGGTGCTGAACAGGCTGATGGTATAGAAGACCGCACTGATCTGGACGAACGGTACCGCCGCGATCCATTGCGGCCCCAGCGCTACCTTGACGGCCGGTTCGGCGACGAGGGCAAGGCCGATGCCAAGCGGTGCGGTAATCATGGCCAGTGTCGACTGGGCCCGCAGGCAGGCGTTGCGCAGGCGGTTGAGGTCTCCGTTGAGATTGGCGAGGCCGGGAAACAGCGCCATGCGGATCGGCTGCACCATCTCGCGCGAGGGCACGACGGCAAGACTGTCGGCCATGGCGTAGATGCCCAGTTGCGCCCGCGGGACCAGTGCACCCATGATCAGCTGGTCGACCCGCCAGTTGAGCGTCTCGCAAAGCTGCTTGAAGAACATCCAGCCCGAGAACGACCAGATCTCCCGCAGATGGACCAGCGAAAAGCGCGGGCGATAAGGTACGAGCATGTAAGTCAGTGCCGTCGCGACGAGGGCGCCGATGGCGTTCCCGGCGATGATCGCCCAGTAGGACCGGAGCATGATGGCAAGGGCAATGGCCACGCCCAGGCTCATGAGCTTGAGGCTGAGCTGGGAAATGGCGAGGGGCCAGAAGCGCATTTCCTTGGTGACGACTGTCACCATCGGGTTCTGCAGGCCCATCAGGGCGCCGGTCAGTCCAGAGACCAGCAGCACGGGGATCAGGCCCGGAACCGAATAGACGAGCGATAGCGGCCAGGCGAGCAGCACGAAGAAGACGCACAGGGCAAGTGACCGCAGCAGCGCCATGGTCCATGCCGTGTCGACATGGCTTGCGTCGATCTTGTCCTTGCGGATCAACGCATTCGACAGGGACAGTTCGGTGCAGGACTGGACGACGCTGAGGATCGAACTGGCAATGGCGACGATACCGAAGTCTTCCGGCGTCAGCAGATGCGCCAGCACGACAAGGGCGAGTGCGCCCAGCAGGTTGCCGGTCAGGCGCGCGCTACCGAGCGAAAAGACCCCGTGCATCATACCGAGCCTGAGGTTCATGGTCTTATCCCCACGGCCGGGCTGGGGGTGCCCGGTGTGAAAGTGGTTCTGGTCCCGCCGCGATCACACAGGCCGTCAAAGCGAGACGATCTTGCGCGGATCCAGCCTGCCGCGCAGGAAATCGGTAATCGCCAGCAGGTTGCCCAGCAACCGGCCGCGCCGGTCGATGTGCGGTTCGGGAGAGATGCTGCGGACCAGGTTCGCGGAGACGTTCTTCAGCAGCTGGCGCCAGCCGATGTCGGGCTGCATCGTTCCCTTGCGATAGAGGTAGATCACGTTGGCGACCTGCGAATAGCCCAGCCGCTTGCCCGGCTGACGTCCACCGCGGTCGCCCAGATGGATGCCGGTGATCTCCGGACCGGAAATCAGCTTGCCGCGCTTGCTGAGTTGATAGGTGAGGTCGACGTCTTCCAGCCAGCCGTAAAGCGGCAGGTTCTCGTCGAAGCGCAGATCGCCCAGCACGTCGAGGCGCATCACCATGTTGCAGCCATAAAGCGCCTGGCGGGGGACATGCCCGGTTTGTGCCGGACGCTCGCCGTCGACTTCAAGGCGGCGCACCGCCACGTCGAAGGGAATGGGTTCATGCGAGACGCCGTCGTCGACCAGAATCCCGGTCAGCCCCGCGATTTCCGGGTCGGCCAGCAGAAGGGCCTCGGTCGCCTCGAGATAGTCGTTGGCCGGGACGAAATCGTCATCGAAGAAGACGACCACATCCGACTCGTCCTTGACCATCTCGATCCCTGAATTGCGCTGGCAACATGTGCCGCGTGGACCGACAATCACGCGCGTATTGGCGGCCACATCGTCAAGGCCGGCAATGTCGGCGGGACAGGTCCCGATTACGATAGTGCCGTCCGCGGGACGGGTCTGGTGTTCGAGGTGCCGCAGCAGCTTGCGCACGGAATCGGGTCGGCCGTAAGTGGCGATGATGACATGAATCCGAATTGGCTGGCTGCAATTCTCTCTGGCTATTTTCAGGTTGGCAGCTGTCATAAACCTTCGTCACCATTACAATTTATGTGGATCGGGCGGCTTCCGGAAACCTTGGGGCCGGGCACTTTACGTCTGCACAGTTCCGATCTTCGTTCGCCTATTGTCCGATAAACTCTCGCCGATTTCAGGTACTTGATCGACCTCGTAATCGCGGTAACCCGCCTTAGTCACCGCCCCGGTGGGCCCGGAGGAGGGTGAATAATTCGGCCTACCCCGAAATCGGCCGGTGGAAATGGATGTCGTACTCATCGACAGCGCTCCTATCCGGCCCGTTCCGGCAGGGTGACGCCGGAAATCAGCCGGGCTGCGGCGCGGCGCGGCACCGTCCGGTAGTGGCCGAGGGGTAGGCACTCGGCGAGGCCCACCAGCGCCCGCGTGCCCTGCCGCAGCGTGGCGGCCATGCTGCGCGCCTGGCATATCGAACCCTCGCACAGGTCGACCCGGTGGTCGGCGAAGTGGAGCTTGAAGTCTTCGTCGCCCTTGCCGAAGTCGATCAGGGTCACGCCCTGTTCGTTGGCCGTCATCGCGCACTGGTTGATGAGGTTGATCCCCGGGCCCAGCTTGTAAAGCGCCAGGTCGTAGGATGGGAACCACCAGTGCAGCACGCCTTTCGCGCGCATGCCGAAGTGGGCGGCGATCAGGCGATCGCCCGCGTGCAAGGTGCTCATGACGCCGGCGAAGTCGGGCTCGTCGATGGCCCTCAGCCGATCGAGGACTTCGCCAACCCAGCCGCTACCCAGCATCGCCCTCAGGCCCATGCGGGCGTACTGGGCGTTCTTCATTTCAACGTGCCGCTCGTGCACGGTTTCGGAGGGATCGTGGAAGGCGAAGCGCAGCGGGCCGATCTCGGTTTCCGTCTTGCGCTGCCGACGGCGGACTTCGCGCTGCGCCTTGGTCCAGCGCGAATCCTTGCGCGCGATATAGGCCTCGTAGCCGTTCGAGAGATCCATGCAGGGTGAGTAGGAGAAGGTATGCGCACCCTCGGCCAGCGTCGAGAAGGCCGTCGGCAGGTGATTGTAGTCGTAGGCGGAGAGGCCCGCAGCGCGCAGCAGGGCCGGGCCGGAGACGGCTGTCCCGGGCGCAAGGATCGGGCCGTGATAGTCGTTGATGTGCCCGCCGATCGGCTTGGCGACGTCGCCGCGTGTCAGGTGGAACGGGAAGAAGCCCACGACATCGCCGCCCCGTTCCAGAACCGCGACGCGTGCATCCGGTCGCGCCGCAGCCACGGCCAGGGTGAATTGGGGGCGATAGAATGGGCTTTGGTAAAGCGCACCGGCGTCGCACAGCCGGCTCCAGCGAGCGAGAAGATCGCGATCGAGTTGCGAGGGGGGGAGAACTCTTGCTTTCATGCTGCAGCCTCCCGGACGGGGCAGGGGAGCCGGTCCCTGCGGTGGCGTAGTGGCAGGTATCGGGTCATGCCTGATCCATTGCCGTGCGCTTGCGCGCTACGGTCCTTGTCCTTGATGTGCCGTGGACGGGGTCGTGGTTCGCTTGCGCTGCCTCGCGGCCCGGCCGCAGGGCGAGGGCCGCTCCCGACAGGATCGAGAAGATCGCGACCGGATTGGCCAGCGGAGAGGCGATGGCTGCCGGGATCAGGCTGAATACGGCCGCGCTGGCGAAGGCGCCGCCCAGCGTTTGCGATGAATCGGCGCCGATGCCCCAACTCGATCGGCGCGAGGGCTGGAAGATCGTCAGCAGGTACATCACGAAGGAGACGCTGCCGATGACCCCCATCGCGCCGATGATCGCGGTCAGCATGCTGGATGAGCGGAAGCTGCCCGGGCCGATGCCAAGACCATAGGAATCGATCAGGCCGTGGATACCCTGCATGGCCCAGAACAGGCGCTGCTGGCCGGAATCGGTCGAGGATTTCGCGACCGTCATTTCCAGCACGAGGTTTCCTATCGCCGTTGCCACTTCAGGGATCGACGCCATGAGGATCGCGACCATGAACACGATCATGAAACCGACGAGGGCAAGGCGCTGGATCTTCCCCTGCGGCGCGAGAGTGGGAAAGGCGAGGGCGCGGGCGAGGAAGATCAGGGCATAGCCGGCCAGCGCGACATAGGCGGTCGACGAGGTGCTGATGACCAGCATGACGGTCAGGATGGTGGCCAGCAGGCCCGTCTGCCGGGGGCGGATCGAGCGGTACCAAAGCTCGGCATTGACCACGAGGGCAATGAAGCACGACCCGGCGTAGGACGAGGCTTCGGGCAGAAGGCCGCGTATGCGCACGAAACCGTCCACCTCGACGTTCATCTGAACGTAGTCGCCGTTGCGGAAGATCGCGAGAACGTCCTCCAGCGGCGTTCCGCGCGCGACGAGATCGAGCAGTCCGGTAATGATGAAGAACCAGCCGCTCCAGATCGCGGTATCGATGAGGACCTTCTTCGATCCGCGCGCCTGGCAGAAGATGTAGGCGGCAACGGCCAGCAGCAGCGTTCCGACAAGATAAGTGGCCGCCGTCAGGTTCTGCGAGGTCGGGCCGAGGGGAATGACATCGAACAGTCCCGAACCCGGTATCGGGCGCATCGGATAGACTGCGATCGCGCCGCCGAACAGGCGTGGCCCGATGTATGAATTGGCGATGCCGTAGAAGCAGAACAGCACCAGCCAGGCGTTCGCCCGAACGGCATCGGGAAAGTAGCCGTAAAGGCCGCCCTTGGGTGCGAAAATGCGCAAGTAAACGAAGAGCAGGGCGAACTGGACGGGCGGGATCGAGGACCCTCCGAGCGAGGGCAGCAGGATCGCCGCCGATCCGTCGAACAGGCCGCTGACAATAAGGAAGATGAAGGCGCTGCCGGGGCCGCCGAAGAGCACGATCGCTGCGCCGACCACTATCTGGATCAATCCGATGAAGGTGAGTTCCAAAGATAGTTCCCCATGATCCCGCGCGGTTCAGCGGCCGAGCGACTGGCCCGAAGCCTGTTCGGGCATCGACGGGCGCGCTGCTCTCCATGCCTTGGCCCACCCGATCATGTTCAGGAACCTAGCACCGCGAACGCGCGCGCCGCCAATGCGCATCCGGGTTAGCCCTGCCGACGATCCGGCTTTTTTTGGACGGTGAGCAGGTCTCGGCTAACAGCGCCCGCGAGGGCCTTTTCAAGCCGGGAAGCGCTCTGAAAAAGCGGACTAATCCTTATCAGCAAGTGCTCCGTGGGAGGCGCTGGGTCATCATGCAGGCAGTTGGTTCGCTTGTATGCGCCATGACGGCTGCGCGCGTCCCGGGGGATGGGATCTCGCGCAACGCATTCAGATTGGGTCAAAATCAGAGAAGCTGGCTGCCCTATGAAGATCGGTTCCATCGTGCCTGCAAGCGATGCCTCTGCACTGGAGGCCTTGCTGCCACGTTCGATCTGGGAGGGCATGGACCCGATCGATCCTACCCCGATGAAGCATTTCATCTGGCACGAGGCCTGCTTTGCGACGATGTATCGCAATCGCAAGGCCGTCCTGCTTACCACCAACGGGGGCATAGCCGCCTTCGTTCGCAAGGGGGCGTTGCCGACCCTGTTCCTGGCAGGCGCGGAGGAACTGGCCGAACCGGCAGAGGCGGCCTACGCCGATGCCGAAGCGGCGGAGCGGCTTGCCGATGCCATTCTCGACCATCGCCTGCCGGTGAAGCTGGGCCAGCCGCCGGCAGGCACGGTCTTTGCGGATATCTTCGCGGCAAAGGCGCAGCGGCGCGGCCTGCTGGTCACGGCGCCGACCGAAGGTTCCCCCTACATCGAACTTGACGAGAGCTGGAAGGATGCCCTCGCGCGCTTCAATTCGCGCAGACGTGCGGATTTTCGCCGGATGCGCCGCCGTGCCGAGGAAGACGGCGAAGTCGCTTTCGAGTTTCACGAACCTGGCCCCGATGAGGCTGAAGTGCTGCTCGAGCGCGCGATCGAGGTGGAAGCGAAGAGCTGGAAATCGCGCACCCGCACCGCGATTGCCGACAACAAGGTGCAGCTCGACTTCTTCCGCCGCTATGCCCGGCTCGCCGCACAGGAAGGCATCTTCCGGATCGCCTTCATGAAGATCGGACCCGAGATCGCCGCGGCCCAGATCTGCGCCGAATGCGACGGCAGCTTCTGGCTGTTCAAGATCGGCTACGACGAGCGCTTCGCCCGCTGTTCGCCCGGCCAGCTCCTGATGCTCGAAAGCATCCAGCAGGCCGCTGGCCGCGGTCTGAAGCGCTACGAGTTCCTCGGCAAGGCGGCAGGCTGGACTGCCTTCTGGGCTTCCAGCGAACGCCCGCGGATGAAATTCAACTACTACCCCTGGAACCTGCTGGGCGCGGCAGCCCTGGTGAAGGACGTTGCCGCGATGGGGCGCAAGAAGATCAGCCAGTTCATCGAAGGTCGCAACAAAGAAAGATCGCAAGATGGGAACGGTTAAATCCTTCAACGGCATCTTTGCCTTCCTGGTGTTGCAGTTCCTGCTGCTGTTGCTGCTGGAACTGACCGACATCAGCCTGTTCATCGGCGAAGCCTTTTCCTTCGCCGGGCCGATGGGGATGGCCGAGCACCTGTTGCTGGTTTCGGCGATCCTTGCGTTGCTGTGGTTCGCGTGGTCCGCCCTGATGGAGCCGGTAGAGATCTATTGGGGCACGAGCGCCAAAGTCCGCATGCGCAAGTGGATGTTGCCGGCGCTTCTGGCCATTGCCTGCATGATCGCCGCAACAGCTGCGGTCGTCCTGGTGACCCGCCGCGCATCGCCGGCGGGCGTGGAATCCTCACTGGTCTCCTTTGCCCTGCTGCTCGTGCCGACCGCGGTAACGGCACTGCTGCTGGTTTCGGCATTGCGGCGCTGGCAGGCGATCAATTCCGGCATTGCGATCATGCGCGGGGCGCTGGAGCGAACCGGACCGTCGGCAGGACTGGACCGCGTCAGGGCCTCGATCGACTGGGAGGACAGCGCGTCCTCGGTCTCGGTGCGGCCCAATCCGCAGGGTTTTACTTTCGCCGGGCTTACTGCCAGGCCCTGGCACGATCCGAAGGAATTTGCCTGGCTGCCCGCATTCGTCGACGCGGTGGATGACTTGCGGGCGGAAGCGGAGGCAGTCCTGCTCAATCACGAAACGCGGATCGAACATTATCACTACGTCGGCCTCGACGGCGATTTCTGGCGCAACTTCAGCTTCGTCAAGCGGCATGAGGAAGTGCCCGAGAACCTTGCCCTGTGTCCGGGGGTGGCCGGCCTGCTGAAGACGATCCCGGGATATCCGGCCTTTCGCGATGCCATGTTCTCGATCCTCGGCCCCCATGGTTTCATTCGCCCGCATCGCGACGTGTCCAACGTCTTCCTCACCCTGCACCTGCCGCTGATCGTTCCGCCCGGCGGGCACATCGAGGTGGGCGGGATCCGGCGCGAGTGGCGTTACGGCGAGCCGCTGATCTTCGATTCTTCCTATGCCCACGAAGCGGAAAACAGCTCTACGCAGCCGCGGATCGTCCTGCTGGTCGACTTTCCCCACCCCGAATTGACGAAGGCGGAATGCGACTGGATCCGGGCCTCGAAAATCTAGCTTGCGACTGCAAGCACGGGATCAAGGGTGACACATTGACCAGGCAGTGCATCGCATTCGTCACCGACGAGAACTTCTTCCTGCCGACGTTCGTTGCGGCCATCCTCGCCCGCAAGCACTGCTCGCGCGACACCGATGTCGTGATTACCTTCACCGAGGCCTCTGTTGGTCGTCACGTGGCGCAGGACCTGTGTGCGCGCGAGAATATCGTCTTTCAGGACACCAGCGCCTTCTTCACCGAGCAGTTATCGGTGCTCGACAAGTCGAAGTTCGCCGGCCGGATCAGCATTGCCGCCATGGGGCGCCTCCTGTTGCCAGCGGTGCTTCCGGAAATCTACGAGCAGATCATCTACCTGGACGGCGACGTGCAGGTCGTGGGCCCGCTCGATTATCTTGAAAACTACAGGGTGCCCGAGGGCAAGTTCCTCGCCGCACTGGACTACGTTCCGGTGCTCTCCGTCCTCAAAGGGGCGAGCCACGAGGACTATTTCAATTCCGGCGTCATCAAGTTCAACCGCAAGGGCTGGATCGGACGCAGGGCCTTCGATTTCTTCGTTGAGAACGGCGGGGCCTATCACGATCAGGGGGCGCTGAATGCCGTGAAGGGGGACGCGTGGATCCCGATTTCCAACAAATGGAACTTCCCGCGCCAGTTCATGCACCTCGTCGATGACGGTGCGCCGGCTATCATTCATTACATGTCGCACCCCAAGCCCTGGGACGGCGTGTTCTTTCCGTGGAGCCGGCGCGAGCACGATGTCTATCGCGACTATAGCGTTTCTGTGAAAAACCGAATCGTGCCTCTTCCCTGGACCGACTCGCTCTGATTCAGTTGATCCTCTTGGAGGATTGATCATGGCAGCCCCATTACCCACTGAGCTTCGAAATCGGTTCCTGCAGTATTTGGATGAAGGGTTGAGCGGTCGGGCAGCGGCGGCGCGGCTGAAGGTATCGCCGGCGACCGGGTCCCGTTGGTTGCACTCGGCGCGTACCAAGGGACATGTTGAACCTGCGCCCCAGGGGCGGCCCAAAGGCAGTGGCAAGCTGGAGCCCTATCACGAGTTCTTTGTGGAGCTGGTTGGGCAGGATCCCGATATCACGCTGTACGAACTGCGGGACGCATTGGAAGAGGCTGAAGGTGTGCGCGTGCACCATTCCTCCATCGCCATGCTGCTGCAGCGTCTTGGTTATACGTATAAAAAAAGTCGCTGGTGGCCAGCGAGCGCCGCAAGGCGAACGTAAGGCAACGGCGGGTCGACTGGCTCGCCAATCGCCTCCCGGCCATGCGCGAGCAACCTTGGCGCCTTGTCTTCATTGATGAGACATCGGTGAAGACCAACATGACCCGACTGTGCGGACGCGCCCCGCGCGGGGCGCGTCTCGAAATGGAAGCCCCGTTCGGGGCCTGGGGCACGCAAACCTTCATCGCCGGCTTGACCCACAACGAAATGATTGCCCCCTGGATCATCAAGGGCGCGATGGATGGAACAGCCTTCGCCGCCTATATCCGCGAGGTTCTGGCCCCAGAGCTTGAACCCGGCACCGTCGTCATCTGCGACAATCTTGCCGCTCACAAAAATGCCCAGGCCGCCCAAGCGCTGCGAGAGGCTGGCTGCTGGTTCATGTATTTGCCGCCGTATTCGCCAGAATTAAACCCAATCGAGCTGGCCTTTGCCAAGCTTAAGGCGCACTTGCGCAAAGCAGGAGCGCGAACCTTCACCGACCTCTTCGATGCACTCGGCAAGATCTGTGACCTGTTCTCTCCGCAGGAATGCGAAAACTTCTTCAAAGCTTCTGGATATATCTCAGGTTAATCCCGAAACGCTGTATCTGAAGAAATATCCGCAGCTGCGCCGGTTTCGCAGGAGCATTTCGTTGGCGAGGCGGGCGCTCTACCGGTTCCGCTCGTGGGACATGCGCCGCAGGAACGAATACCGGCACTGTTCCGCCAGACTGGCTTCAGTTCTCTATTGAGCTTTGAAAGGACGGCGCGCGTGGCGGGCCGTCAACTGCGATGGCAGTCGGGATGTTGCGCGGCGTAGCATGCGGACGCGGGTTAGTGCGCCCCAACTCGATTCACGCGGCGCCCGCTTTCAGTTCATGCGGTTTTCGGACTCGATCTGGTCTGCCACAGTACGCAGCAGTGAGGGTAGCTCCGAGCGCATCCCGAGCATTTCGTACATGTTGAGCGTGGCGCCCAGCATGGCGAGTGCGACCGTGGACGCGGGAGAGCCATTCCTTATCAGTTTGGCATACCCATCCATCAGGGACTCCGCCACCTCGACGAAGTCGACGAAGTTCGAGGAACTTTGATCTGCGAGCAAGCGTTGTAATCCTCTCATTATTTTTGCAGATCGATCGTCAGACGATGTCATCGGCGCTCATCCAACCCAAGCTGCAAGCGCACTGCTGCAGCACGTACACATGATGCCGAGGCCCCCAGCTCGACGTCGGCTTCAACTGGGTAATCGGTACTTGTGCAATACCGGCAGATAGATGCCTCTGCGGCTTTCGCGCCCGTTATCCGAAGGTACCCGACAGTTGATTTATGCAATACTCTTAGCATCGTCCGGCGCGTTGGCGGAACGGGTAAATGGGCTAAGACTCGTGGATAAGTCCCGTTTTGGCGACTAACTTGCTGATCCTTCTCTTATTAACTTGCATGGCTGACCCTCCGTTTAATTCTGCAAGTGGTCTCAGAAACCTCGTTATCGGTACGGCATCCCAATATGTTGTTCAGCGCTTCATTCGATGGTCCCGCATAGTCATGCGAAACTTGCAACTGTTCAGTACGCTGCGCGCTCCAGTTCGGTGAACTGCCTGAATTTCTGTCCGAAACTCTGCGGCGAGAACTGCGCGGCGCGCTGGATCGCGTGGCGTGGGTCGAACTCGGGCAGGAACGCTTCCATCGTCGATACGGCGTCCACCAGCGCCTCGGTCTCCTGGCTGTCGAAATAGATGCCGGTCCGGCCGTGTTCGACGGTGTCGAG
Organism: Novosphingobium sp. KN65.2; assembly: GCF_001368935.1. Taxonomy (NCBI): domain Bacteria; kingdom Pseudomonadati; phylum Pseudomonadota; class Alphaproteobacteria; order Sphingomonadales; family Sphingomonadaceae; genus Novosphingobium; species Novosphingobium sp. KN65.2. Next base: position 4,341 of record NZ_CCBH010000046.1, on the reverse strand, counting down.
CAGGCCCCCGCGCGCGTAGCCGACGACGGGACGGCCAGAGGCCATGGTTTCGATCGGTGTGAGGCCAAAATCCTCCTCTGCGGTCATCACCAGCGCGCGGCAACGGGCGTAGGCTTTGACAAGCCCGGCAAAGTCGAGCCGGTCGACGATGCGGATATTGGGTCCGGCTTTCGCCTTGAGCGCTTTCGACATGCCGCCTGTGCCGACCATCAGCAGCGGCAACCCGTTTGCATTGAACGCGTCAACGGCAAGGTCCGGGCGCTTGTAGGGCACCATCTGGCCGACCCAGAGATAGTAATCGTCGATCTCGGTCGAGGGCGTGAAGAGACCGGTTTCGACCGGCGGGTGAATGACTTCCGCCTCACGCCGCCAGACTTTGCGGATACGCTGCCGGATAAACTCGGAGTTTGCCGCGAAGCGGTCGACGCGGGCACTGGAGCTGACATCCCAGGCGCGCAACCGGTGGTACATCATCGGCATGGCGCGCCGGGCCAACCAGTTCGCCTCCTTCTTGTAGCGATGGTAATGGTCCCACAGGTAGCGCATCGGTGAATGGCAGTAGCACGCGTGCAGCGCGGTCGGCGCGGTGATGACGCCTTTGGACGGCCCCGCCTCGCTGCTGATGACGAGGTCGTAGCCGCTCAGGTCCAGTTCCTCGAGGGCCATGGGCATCAGCGGCAGGTAGTATTGGTAGAGCTTCTTCGACAGCGGCATGCGATCGATGAAGCTCGTCGTGACTTTGGCCGCCCGGATCTTCGCAGAGACCGCATCGGGATCGTAGACGTGGGTGAAGATGTCAGCTTGCGGATAGAGGTCGAGCATCTGCTCCAGCACCCGCTCGCCGCCGCGCATGGAGACCAGCCAGTAATGGACGATCGCCACGCGGGGCTGCGAGAAAGGCGCGGCGCCCGCGGATGGTCGCCAGTCGCTGCGGCTGGCGACGATGTTCATGAATAGTACTCGCTGTACTTGCTGTAGTAGAACGAGACGTCCTCACGGTCGAAGTAGGCTTTCTTGCGCAGATCGACCTGGTTGAGCGCGACGCCCACGACGTTGACCAGCTTCTTGGGCAGGCGCGCGCGGGCGGTGCGAATGGCAAAGCTGGACGTCTTGCACCAATGGGCGGCTAGGACGACGGCATCGGCCTGGCAGGCGATGGAGCGCGTGGCCGCGATCGGCAGGATCGGCGGCAGGTCGAGGATGATGCGGTCGAAATGCGGCCGCAGCTTCTCCAGCAGGTCGATGAAGGGCTGGCCGGTCAGGAGCTTGTCCGGCGCATCGGACTTGGGGCCGAGCGGCAGGACGCACAATACGCGGTCGCGCAGAAGCTCTTCGACATCGAGCGGCGAAGTGCCGTTGAGCACTTCGATCAGACCCGGTTGGTCGGGGCCGACATCGAGCAGGCGGCTGATCCCGCGCCGGCGCAGGTCGCAGTCGATCAGCATCGTACGCTCGCCGTCGGCCGCCAGTACGTGCGACAGGCAGCACGAGAGCACCGTCTTGCCTTCGCCGGGCAATGCCGAGGTGATCGCGATGACCTGTGCCCGGTTCATCGTCGCCTGGTCGATGGCCGTGCTGAGCACCCGGAAGGATTCGGTGAATACCGACTTGGGGTTGTCGCGGATCGCCGAAATGGCGTGCGGCTTGCCTTCGTGGACGGATGCCAGCAGCGGGATCGAGGCGAGGCAGTTCTCGCCCAGATCGTGTTCGACTTCGTGCGCCGACTTGATGCCGTGGAACAGGGCATCGGCGATATAGGCCGCAATCACGCCAAGCCCGAGGCCGATGACGAGCGCCAGGGCAAGGTTCAGCTTCAGGTTCGGGGAGATAGGCTTCATCGGATCGTTGGCAAGCGAGAGGATCCGGGCCATCGGCTTCGAGGTGCCTTCGGCTGCTAGCAATTGCTTGTAGCTGTTCAGATAGGTCTCGTAGATGCCCTGAGACGCTTCGGCGGAGCGCTCAAGCTCGCTCAGGCCGACCATCGCCGCATTGTTCGAGGCAAGCATCGAGCGGGCATGGGAAAGGCTGCCGGCGATCGAGGCCAGGCGATCTTCGGATACGTCCTTCTTCGCGCGCAAGTTGGAGATCACGCGTCCGATCTCGTCCTGGATCTGCTGGCGGACCTGAGCGAGCTGATTCCGGGTCCGTATCAGTTGCGGGTGATTGGGGCCGTAGCGGGCTTCCAGGCTTGCGACTTCACCGGCGAGCGTTCCCTCCTGCGTGCGCAGAGAGGAAACAACCGGCGAATCCAGCGCTTCGCCGACATCGTCTCCCGATGAGCCCGAACGCAACTGCCCCAGTGCGGTCTGCAGGCGCGCATTGGCTTCCGCCGACTCGGCCCGGGCGCGCGTCATCTCGAGGTTGTAGTTCGAGATTTCCTGTTCGGTCAGCGATGCGCCCGAGGTGCTGAGCAGGTTGTTGGCGATACGGTACTGCTGCAGCGCGCTGGTATCGGCCTGTGCCTGTTCGCGCAGGCTGACGAGGCGCTCCTCGACCTGCTTGCGGATCTGCGAATTGCGTTCCTCGTCCTGCGAGGTCTGCCAGTTCGCGAACTGGTGGGCATATTCGTTGACGATCTGGCGCGCATCGCTGGGAACTGCGGCATCGTAGGAAATGGTCAGCGCGAAACTGGTGCCGGTGCGCTGCGCATTCACCTTTTCCTGCATGAGATCGAAGAGCGTACGCCGCTCCTCGGCGTCGAGGCCTTTATCGATCTTCAGCGCATCGGCGACGCGGCGCGCCATCTGGCGGGACTTGATGATCTCCACCTGGGTGTCGACCAACTGGCTGGTCAGCGGCACCGGGGCCGTCGGCGTATCGTCCGCACTGGGCAATCCGCTGCTTTGTTCGACCAGCATGACGGTCGCTTCCGCGCGATAGACTTTCTTCGACAGCAGGCTGATCGCCAGGCCCGCTAGCAGGCCGAGAATTGCGAAGGCGATGATGATCTTCAGGCGTCGCCGAAAAAAGCTGATGCTTCCGCTGAGATCGAGGCGGTCAGCCGAGGCCAACGACCGCCCGGTGGTTCTTTCCAGCGCCGACGAACCGGGTTCGGCTCCGGACGCAACAATTTCACGAGATCCGCTCATTGCAATTCTCCAGCGTGCGGATTGCGGTCTGCACGCGTAAGGCCAGGCTGGTTCGTCACAAGGCGACCCTTATGCCGGCCGAAACCGATGCCCCGCTGTAGCTGCGGCCGCTCGCGCCGCCGGACTGCTTGCGGTAGCCGCCCTCGACCACGGCCGAGATATTCCTGGTGATGCGGTACTGGACGTTGCCGTAGCCGGTATAGCGGCGATCGGTTCCGGACAGTCCGCGATAATCCTCGCCGGTATAGACGGCGCCTGCCTCGACCAGCATCCTGTCACCCAGTGCCCGTTGTACCTTGAGCCGGAAGTCGCTGCGCACGATCGCGGGAATGTCGCTGAGCGGGCTGGAGTCGACGAAGCGCTCGCCGCTGGCCGTGAGCTTCCATTTGGGCGTCGGCGTCCAGGTCGCCTCGACCCGGTAGTTCAAGCCGGTTGCGGCCTTGGTGCCCGGTGCGTCGAACTTCTGGTGAATGTAGCCGACAGCGGCGATCACATCGACCAGCTTGCTGACTTCGTAGTGGATGCCGGCCAGTGCCGAATAGCCCTTGGAATCGCGCGAAACGCCGAGGTTCTGGTCGTAGGTGACGTCGTTGACCGAGAATTCGCTGTAAAGCCGCATGACCGGGGACAGGCGATAGCTGGCCTTGAGCGTGGCCTTCTTGATCTCGGCGTCGCGGAAGCTCAGGTCGATGCTTGTGTCGTTGATGCTGGCGTTGAGGTATTTGCGCCGGGTGAAGGAACCGGCAAGCCCGGCTTCCAGAATGCCGCCGGTGCGTTCGATGCTGCCCTCGATGTACTTGTCGTCGAAGCGGACCGGGCGATCGGTCAGGAACTGGTCCCCGGCAGTGCCGCGTATCTCGATTCCGCGCAGATACCCGCCCCGAGCATAGACGTCGATGCGGTCGCCGAGGTCGAGATGGGCGTGTCCGTCGACATGGTAGGTCGTGGAGTTTTCGGCGGACGTGTCCGAATATTTGCGGGTCGTAACGCCGGCGCGCACGCCCACTTCGTGACGGGCGAGGTTCGTCGTCAGATGAAATTCGGACTGGAGGAGGGCGCTGGTGTCGTTGGTCCGGTTCTGTTCGACGTTGTAGATATTGGAATCGTAAATGCCCTGGAGGGCCGAAGTGTTGTAAAGGAGCAGGCTGCCGGAAATGGGTATGCCGGCGCCGCGTTCCGGCTCGAAGATGTCGGTGGGCGTCTCGACAACGTCGACCGCCCGCGCCGCGGCGACACGCGGGACGGCGGAAAA